>DFFY01000079.1:22300-22886 GCA_002371115.1 Bacteroidales bacterium UBA3764 | reverse complement strand
GAAGTAGTTGTACTCCTCGTTGCCGCTGTGGTGCGGGTTCTGCGCCTTTTTCTCTGCGCCCACGCGGGCGGCGGCAGCCGTGCGGTGGTGACCGTCGGCCACATAGAAGGCGTCGATATCCTTGGTGAAGATGTCCGTGATGCGGGCAATGGTGGCATCGTCCTCAATGACCCAGAAGGTGTGCGTGAACTTGTTCTCGTCCACAAATTTGTATTCCGGCTTGCCGGCGGCGGCCTTGGCCACGATGGCGTTCAGTTCCGCGTTGTCCTTGTAGGCAAAGAAAACCGGTTCGATATTGGCGTTCTGGATGCGTACGTGCACCATGCGGTCGTCTTCCTTGTCCTTGCGGGTGAGCTCGTGCTTCTTGATGATGCCTCTCTGGTAGTCGTCCGTGTGGGCGCAGAGCACCAGGCCGTACTGGGTGCGCTTGCCCATGGTCTGGGCATATACATAGTACTTCTCTTTCTCGTCCTGGACCAGCCAGCCTTTGGCCTTCCATTCCTTGAAGTTGGCCACCGCCTTGTCATAGGTGCGCTGCTCGTGCTCACCGGCAATGGGGGAGAAGTCAATCTCCGGCTTGGTGATG
>DFFY01000079.1:16780-22210 GCA_002371115.1 Bacteroidales bacterium UBA3764 | reverse complement strand
CCATGGCCAGGGCTTCCTCGGAGTTCAGGACATCATACGGGGGGGCTGCAACCTCGGTCACCAAATCTTTGGGCGGGCGAATGGCCGCGAAGGGTTTTACTCGTACCATAATTATTTGTTTACTTGGAATTTACGATTACCTGTTGCAAAGAAGTCCACAATCTGGCGGGCGGCGGCCAGGCCGGCGTTCACATTGGCCTCGGCTGTCTGGGCGCCCATCTTCTTGGGCGTGGCGAATACGCGCGTGCCAAATTTTTCCTGCAGGGCGGCGTAGTTGTCCGGCATTACGTCCGTCACGTATTTGAGGTCCTGTCGCTCCTCCAGGGCCTTCATGAGGCCTTCCTCGTCAATCACTTCCTTGCGGGCGGTGTTCACCAGTGTGGCGCCCTTGGGCATACGGGTGATGAGGTCATAGCCGATGCTCCCAATGGTGGAAGGCAGGGCGGGGATGTGGATGGAGAGATAGTCCGACGCGGCATACAGCGCTTCCACGGAGTGGACGGGCTGGGCGCCGCCGGCGATAATCTGCTCATCGGTAAGGAACGGGTCCAGGGCGCAGATTTCCATGCCCAGGGCCTTGGCCTTCTGGCCTACCAGTCGGCCCACATTGCCGTAGGCCTGAACGCCCAGGCGTTTGCCCAGGAGCTCCGACCCGGTGGCCGGGGTGAGCTGGGTGCGGGCCATGAAAATCATCAGGCACAGGGCCAGTTCCGCTACGGCGTTGGCATTTTGACCGGGGGTGTTCATGACCACGATGCCGCGGGCGGTGGCTGCAGCGAGGTCCACATTGTCGAAGCCGGCGCCGGCACGCACCACAATCTTGAGCTTGGGGGCGGCGGCCATCACCTCCTCCGTCACTTTGTCAGAGCGGATGATAAGGGCCTCGGCATCTGCCACGGCGGCGACAAAGTCGCTCTGTCCGGCATATTTCTCCAATTTGCTTACCTGGTGACCGGCAGCTTCCAGAATATCGGTAATGCCTTTGACTGCGGCTGCGGCAAAGGGCTTTTGGGTGGCTAATAATACGTTCATTATTTCTTCAGGGCTTCAAATTCTTTCATGCAATCTACCAGGGCCTGGACGCTCTCAATGGGGCAGGCATTGTAGAGGGAGGCGCGGAAACCGCCTACGCTGCGGTGGCCCTTGATGCCCATCATGCCGCGCTCCTTGGCAAAGGCGAGGAATTCGTCCTGGAGCTCCTCCTTGCCGGGCGCCATCACAAAGCACACGTTCATGAGGGAGCGGTCCTCCTTGGCGGCGGTGCCCACGAACAGGGAGTTGCGGTCAATCTCGTCGTACAGCAGCCGGGCCTTCTTCTGGTTAATCTTCTGGATGGCCTCTACGCCGCCTATACTCTTGAGCCACTTGAGGGTTTCGTTCATCACGTAAATGGCGAACACCGGCGGGGTGTTGAACATGGACAACTTGTCGATATGGGTCTGGTAGTTGAGCATGGTGGGGAGGTGGCGCGTCACGCGGCCCAGGGAACTCTTGCGGATGATGGCGAAGATGACGCCGGCCGGGCCCACGTTCTTCTGGGCGCCGCCATAGATAAGGTCATATTTGCTCACGTCCACCGGGCGGGACATGATGTCCGAGGACATATCGGCAATGAGCGGGCAGGGGCAGTCCATGTCCTCCTTGATTTCCGTGCCGTAAATGGTGTTGTTGGTGGTGATGTGGAGGTAGTCCAGGTCTGCAGGGATTTCGAATCCCTTGGGAATATAGGTGTAATTCTTGTCCTTGGAGCAGGCGATGGCATAGGCCTCGCCAATTCCCTGGGCCTCTACGAGGGCCTTGTGCGCCCAGACGCCGGTGTCCAGATAGGCGGCTTTCTTCTCCAGGTAATTCATGGCCACATACAGGAACTGCAGGGATGCGCCGCCGCCCAGGAACACCACCTCATGGGTGTCCGGAATATGGAGGAGCTCCTTCCACAGGGCGCGGCACTGGTCCATGACGGCATCCCACTCTTTGGTGCGGTGGCTGATGGAAATCAGGGAAATACCGGTACCGCTGAAGTCTTTCAGGGCCTCGATGGTATGGTCTATGGCAACCTGCGGCAACAGGCAGGGGCCTGCGTTGAAAACATGAACTTTTTTAGACATGATGTATAGAGATGTTGTGTGTTTATAATTATGGGATGCAAGTTAAGATTTTTTGTTGAAAAAACCTATATTTCTTCCACTTTTGCATGGCCGTCCATGCGTTTTTTAAAATCTTCAAGGAATGACAGGCGGACTCGCACCTCCAGGGTGCAGCGCTCCCCGAACGCCTGCGAACGCGGGGAGAGGTCCATGTCCTTGAGCACCTTCATGACAGCGTTCATGGACAGGTAGTCAAAGTGGAGGCGGAAGTTTTGTCCGGCGATTTTGGTGACGACCTGATTTTGCGCAAGGGCGTCGGCCGTGGACGTTTTGTAGGCCCGGATGAGCCCCGGGATGCCCAGTTTGATGCCGCCGAAGTAGCGCACCACCACTACGAGCACGTCGCTCAGCCCGGCGGAGTCTATCTGGCCCAGGATGGGGCGTCCGGCGCTGCCGGCCGGCTCTCCGTCGTCGCTGGCGCGGAAGATATCGCCTTTATAACCAAGCCGATACGCATAGCAGTGATGCCGGGCGTCATGGTATTCCTTCCGCAGGGAGGCGACGATGGCTTTCACCTCCTCCTCCGTTTCTACCGGGTAGGCGAGGGCGATGAAACGGGAACCGTTGTCTTTGAAAAGACCTTCCGACGGCGCCGCGAGCGAACGATATGCGTCAAATGCTTCCACGGATACGAAAATAGTGATTTTTACAATATTTTGCAATGGAACGCGAAAAAAGCCGTATATTTGTGTTGCCGAAAAAGAAGCGTTTTTAGTATGGTATTCAAACTGCGAGTAACCCTCTCGGGTATCAAGGGTTTTTTCAGAGTATATAATGTGCACGGCGCCACCACGCTGTACACCCTTCATAAGCAATTGCGGGCAGACCTGGAATTCCCCCAGGATGCCATCATCATGTTCAAGGCCCTGGATATTACCGGCTCCGTGGTGGGCCGTTACGGCCTGTTTGACCTGGGATGGGGAACGGTGGATGAAACTTCCCTGGAAAAGGCGGTCAAGGCCGGCGCAACGGACTTTGTCTATTTTTACGATGTCACCAATCGCAAAAGCGTGAACATTACCGTGGAAGGGGAAGTGGAGGACGTTTCCGTGCTGCCGGATTTCCCGCGGCTCGCGGAAAGCAAAGGCCCCAACCCCATTGAGTTCGAGAACGGCTATGTGGCCTTCGAGGACCTTCCGGATCGCCAGCGTCATCTGCCCGGCGAGGAAGACGATGACCTGGACGACGAAGACTTCGACGACGAGGAAGAAGAGGACGGAGACGAGGACGAGGACGGGAAAGAAATCTTCGAAGAGGGCGAAGAATAGGCATGCCCAAAACGCTGGAGATTATACTGGGCCCCACCGCTGTCGGCAAAACCGGCTATGCCATTGCACGCGCGCTTGAGACAGGCTCCCCGGTCATCTCCTGCGATTCCCGCCAAATCTATCAAGGACTCCCCATTGGCACTGCAGCCCCTTCGAAAGAGGAATTGGCGGCGGTGCAACATTATTTTATCGGCACGGTGCCCGTTACGCGCAACTATACGGCGGGCATCTATGAAATGGAGGCGCTGGAACTGGTGAACCGCCTGTTCGCTCAGGGGCACGACCACCTGGTCATGTGCGGCGGTTCCATGCTGTACATAGACGCCTTTTGTTATGGCCTGGACGATTTCCCCGAGGTGCCGCTGCAGTTGCGCCGTCACCTGATGGACTGCCTGCAGAGCGAGGGCGTGGAGGTGCTGGCCGGGCAGTTGAAGGAACTGGATCCGGTTTCCTATGAGGAACTGGACCTGAGCAACGGCCAGCGGGTGGTGCGCGCCCTGGAGGTGAGCATGTACACCGGGCAGCCGTTTTCGTCGTTCAAGACACGGCGTTTCAAGCAGCGGGATTTCAAAATTGTAAAAACAGGCCTGGAACGTCCCCGGGAGCAGCTGTATGAGCGCATCAACGCCCGGGTGGAACAAATGGTGGCGGACGGCCTGGAAGGGGAGGCCCGCACCATGCTGCCTTATAGGGAACTGCCCGCCCTGCAAACGGTGGGCTACCGCGAGTTTTTCGCGTATTTTGACGGTAAGGAAGACCTGGAAACCACCGTCCGGCACATCCAGGCCAATACGCGGCATTATGCCAAGCGCCAGCTCACCTGGTGGCGCCGGGACGGCGATATCCGCTGGGTGGACGTATCGTCAAAATAAGCCCTGTCAAAGGGTTGTCGGATTCATTTTTTTTCCTTATCTTTGTATGTTTAACAAGATAAGTAATTTCTTAGAAAAAAATGGACAATAACGAAGAGAAGAATCAGTTGGAGGAAGTTCCCGGAACCGGCTACATCGAGCAGGTGGAGATAGACCATGAAATGCGCACCGCGTACATCGACTACTCCATGTCGGTGATTGTTTCCCGTGCCCTGCCGGATGCCCGTGACGGCCTCAAGCCCGTTCAGCGCCGCGTCCTGTTCGGTATGGACAATATGGGCCTTAGCTTCAATGGCCAAACCAAGAAAAGCGCCCGTATCGTGGGTGAGGTGATGGGTAAGTTCCACCCGCACGGAGACTCCAGCGTATATGACGCCATGGTGCGCCTGGGACAGGAATGGAACCAGCGCTACCCCATGGTGAAGGGCCAGGGTAACTTTGGCTCGGTGGACGGCGACTCGCCGGCTGCCATGCGTTACACGGAGGCCAAGCTCCAGAAGATGGCGGAAGACGTGCTGGGAGACATGGACAAGGACACCGTGGACATGACACTGAACTTCGACGACACCCTGGAGGAACCCACCGTTCTGCCCACCAAGGCACCGCTGCTGCTCCTGAACGGCGCGTCGGGTATCGCCGTGGGTATGGCCACCAACATGGCCCCGCACAACCTGGGTGAATGCTGTGATGCCATCTGCGCCTATATCGACAATCCGGAAATCACCACGGAGGAGCTCATGCACTACATCAAGGGACCGGATTTCCCTACCGGCGGTATCGTGATGGGCGTTTCCGGCATCAAGGAAGCCTATGAAACCGGCCGCGGCCGTGTGGTGGTGCGTTCCAAGACGGAAATTGAAGTGGACGAGCATGGGCGTGAAACCATTGTGGTTACGGAAATCCCGTACATGGTGAACAAGCGCGAGATGATTGAAAAGATAGCCCAGCTGGCGGAAGAGAAGAAAGTGGAGGGCATCTCTTATATCAACGATGAAAGCTCCCGCGGAGAAACCCGCGTGGTCATCCGCCTCAAGCAGGGCACCAACTCCGGCGTGGTCCTGAACATGCTGTTCAAGTACAGCCCGCTGCAGTCCAGCTTCTCGTTCAACAACGTGGCGCTGGTGAAGGGCCGTCCCCGCACCC
>DFFY01000079.1:16162-16696 GCA_002371115.1 Bacteroidales bacterium UBA3764 | reverse complement strand
CCCGCACCCTCAGCCTCAAGGAGATTATCAAGGAGTTTGTGGACTTCCGCCATGAGGTGGTGGTGCGCCGCACCAAGTTTGAGCTGGACAAAGCCCAGAAGCGCGCCCACATCCTGGAAGGCCTCCTCAAGGCCATGGACCTCATCGACGAGATTGTCCATATCATCCGTTATGAGTCCAAGAGCATCGACGAAGCCCGTCAGATGCTGGTGGACCGCTACCAGTTCTCGGACGTTCAGGCTGCCGCCATCGTGGAAATGCGTCTGCGTCAGCTGGTTGGCTTGGAGCGTGAGAAACTCCAGAACGAGTACGATGAACTCATGAAGTTCATCGAGCGCTGCAACCAAATCCTCGCTTCCGTGGAGGAACAGTTCAATGTGGTAAAAGCGGAAACCCAGGACCTCAAGGCCCGCTACGGAGACCCGCGCCGCACGGAAATCACCCTCTCGGAAGACGAATTCAACCCGGAGGACTTCTACGCGGACGAGGACCAGGTAATCACCATCAGTCACCTGGGCTACATCAAGCGTACCC
>DFFY01000079.1:0-16082 GCA_002371115.1 Bacteroidales bacterium UBA3764 | reverse complement strand
CGCGGCGGCGTGGGCATGAAGGGCAGCGCCACCCGCGACGCAGACTTCATCGAGCATATTTACATTGCCAATACCCACAGCACCATGCTTCTGTTCACCCAGAAAGGCAAGTGCTACTGGCTCAAGGTCTATGAAATTCCGGAAGGCAACCGCACCTCCAAGGGCCGTGCCATCCAGAACATCCTCATGATAGACCCGGACGACAGCGTACGTGCATACCTGAACGTGAAAACGCTGAAGGACGAGGCATTCATCAACAACAATTATATCATGATGTTCACCCGCAACGGCGTGGTGAAGAAGACTTCCCTGGAAGCCTATTCCCGCCCGCGTACCAACGGCGTGAACGCCATCAACATCCGTGAGGACGACGAACTGCTGGCCGCCCTGCTCACCAACGGGCGCTGCAACATCATGATTGCCGCCCACGGCGGACGCTGCGTACGCTTTGACGAAGCGGAGGCCCGTGCCATGGGCCGTACGTCCACCGGTGTCCGCGGCATCAATCTTGCTGAAGGAGACTATGTCGTGGGCGTTGTCTGCCAGGATCCCCAGGCAGAAGACGTTGCCAGGCACCAGGTGCTTGCCGTGTCAGAAAACGGCTATGGCAAACGCTCAGACCCGCTGGATTACCGCCAGACTTCCCGTGGCGCCAAGGGTGTAAGGACCCTCAATGTAACGGAGAAAACCGGCGCGCTGGTAACCATTCAGAACGTCACGGATGAAGACGACCTCATGATTATCTGCCGCAGCGGAATGACCATCCGAATGCCCGTCGCCACCATCCGTGTGGCCGGACGTGCCACTCAGGGCGTCAAGCTCATCAACATCCGTGAGAAGGACGCCATCGCCGCCGTCTCCGTTGTCGCCCATAGCGAGGATGAGGAGAGCCAGGCCGCAGAAGGAACCGAACTTCCCGCAGAAGAAGGAACGGAGGTTCAGGACAATGAATAATCAACTAACCATTTAATAGTATGAAAAAGCTGTTTTTTGCTCTTGCACTGGTTTGCTCCCTGCAGCTGGCCTATGCACAAAAGCCCGATGCCGACATGCAGAAGGGCATAGACAAAGCCCTGGCGGCCAGTAAGGATGCCAAGAAGGGCGCCAAACCGGCAACCTGGATGAATCTGGGCAAGGCTTACATGGCCGCTTATGCCAACCCGTCCGCCAACGTGAGCACGGGTATCGACAAAACCACCTTTGCCCTGATGAACAAGGAAAAGGCTGCGTCGGTTTCCACTGTAACCCTCCAAGGTGCCCCCTATGAGAAACATGAGCTTTCCCGTGTTAATGTGTACTTCAACGCGGCCGGCGTGCTTAGCATCGTGGAAGTGACCAAGCCGTCTGTCCCCGGTGACCTTCTGGGTGAGGCCGCTGCCGCATACGCCAAGGCTTTCGAGCTGGGTGCCAAGGACAAGGAGGTGGATGCCAAGTTGCAGGAAGTGGTGAACAACTACTATAATGACGCATTCTACGCCTACCAGCTGGGCGACATGGCCAAGGCCAGCGACCTGTTCAAGGGCGCGGCAGACTGGTCTGTCGTTCCTCCGTGCTCCGTGATCAACGATGATGCCGCTTACAACTGCGCCTTCACCGCCCTGGCCGCTCACAATTATGACCGTGCCATCGAGTACTACAACAAGTGTCTGGAGCGCGATTATACCTCCGAGGGTAACATCTATGCATCCCTCTCCGAGTGCGCCCTGGCCAAGGCCGATACCCTGGCTGCCAAGAACTACCTGGCCACCGGTCTCACCAAGTACCCGGAAAATGCCTCCATCCTCACCAACCTCATCAACCTGTACCTTACCACCAAGGAGGATCCCAAGAAGATTGTGGAGCTCCTGGACGAGGCCAAGAAGGCCATGCCGGACAACGCTTCCCTCTATTATGTGGAAGGGAACATCCTGGCGGGCGTGAAGGATTACGACGGTGCCAAATCCGCTTATGACAAGGCGCTCGAAATTGACGCCAAATACGATATGGCCTACTACGGATTGGCCAACATCTCCCTGAAGAAAGGCGAGGATATCGTGAACGAGATGAACGCCCTGGATGTGCGCGACTACAAAGGATATGATGCGCTCAACGCCAAACTTACGGAGGTGTACATTGAGGCTATCGGCTCGTTCGAGCAGTGCTACAACGTGAGCTCCAATCCGGATGTGAAGGCCGCCTGTGCAGATATCCTCAAGCGCCTGAACTTCCAGCTCCGTGGCGTGGATCCCAAGTACAAGGAAGCCTACGAGAAATGGGAAGCTATTGTGTCACAATAGCTTCCGTGTCTTCGACAGACTGGGGCCCAGCCCCCCTCGCGTCGCAAAGCTCCGTCCGATTTGGACGGAGTTTTTTTTGTCATTCTGAGCGAAGCGAAGAATCTCCTTTGTCAAAGGCCTTGACAATTTTGGTGACCAGGGGATGGCGGACGATGTCCTCGTTGGTGAAACGGATGGTGGCGATGCCCTTGATGCCTTCCAGCAGGCGGATGCCGGTGAGAAGGCCGCTGTCTTCCCGGCGGGGAAGGTCAATCTGCGTGGCGTCGCCGGTGACGATGAACTTGGCGCTGGTGCCCATGCGGGTGAGGAACATCTTGAGCTGGCCCAGGTTGGTGTTCTGGGCCTCGTCCAGAATGACGCAGGCCTTGTCCAGAGTACGGCCGCGCATGTAGGCCAGCGGGGCGATCTGGATGGTGCCGTCGGTCATGAATTCCTGGAGTTTCTTGCCGGGAATCATGTCCGAGAGGGCGTCGTACAGCGGTTGCAGATACGGATCCAGCTTGTCCTTGAGGTCTCCGGGGAGGAAGCCCAGGCGCTCGCCGGCCTCTACGGCGGGGCGGGTGAGGATGATGCGCTTGATTTCGCGGTTTTTCAAAGCCCGTACCGCGAGGGCGATGGCTATGTAGGTTTTTCCGGTACCGGCCGGCCCGATGGCGAAGATGAGGTCGTTGTTGAAGTAGGCTTTTACCAGCTCCTGCTGGGTTTTTCCCCGGGCACGGATGGGCTTGCCGTCCGTGCCGTAAACAAGGATGGCGTTGCCGTCCAGGCGGAAGCGGTCGTTGCTGTTGCCGGCGAAGATGTCCTCTACGTCGTACACGGTGAGGTTCATCTTGTGGTGCCGCCTGTCTATCAGCTGGGCAAAGCGGATGTTGAATTCTGCGATGTCGCTTTCCTGGCCTTCCAGGATGAGTTCGTCGCCGCGGGCAACCACTTTCAGGTGGGGAAAATAGGAGCAGAATTCGCTCAGGATCCGATTGCCGGCTCCATAAATTTCTATGGGCTCGATGGCTTCCAGCTTGATGGTTTTTTTCATGCAGGGTGCGCAGGGCACGCCCTGCGAAAAAATTAAAATCAACGTTAGACAAATATACGACAAATATTTGGGAGTTTCTTGGAAAAAAGCGTATTTTTGCAGATTAAGGAGGATTATGTATGAAAAAGGCCCTCATTCTCTCTTTAGTGGTGCTGCTTGCTACCGGGTGTGACTTCATTCGCACCCTGGCGGGGCGGCCTACGTCGGCCCAGGTAGAGGAAATCCGCCAGGAACGCATTGCCCGCGAGGAAGCCCGCCATCAGGCGGTGCTGGATTCCCTTCAGCGTGTAGAGCGGCAAATGGCAGATTCGCTGGCTGCATTGGAAACGTATCTGCTGGATTCTCTGGCCCAAACCCGGGGAACCATCCTGAATCCGTCCAAAATGGGTGGCTTGTTCACCACCAAGCTGGAGAGCAAATACTATATCATTGTGGGTGCTTTCCGTGGACGCTCCTATGCGGAACGCAAACTTACATCCTGCAAGGAAGCCGGCTATACGGGTACCATCATCAGCTTCCGCAACGGACTCCTGGCCGTGGGCGTGTGCCCTTCCAATGATTTGAACGAAAGCCTGAAAACCCTTAAACTCATGCGTGGAACGGGCATCTGTCCCAAGGACGGCTGGATTCTTGTGAACGAATGATGAAGCGTTTTTTTCTTTGCGCCGCAGTGGCGTTTTTGGCGACAGCCCCCTCCTGGGGACAGTTCAGGACTCCGCTGGAGGACCTGGACGACACCGAGACCGTACGGGCCCTGAAAGAACATGTAGCCTATCTGTCGGCCGCCCAGCTGGAAGGCCGTAAGGCCGGTTCGGAAGGGGAGCGGATGGCCGCCGAATACCTGGAAGAACAGTTGAGGGCCTGCGGCGTGGATGTATTGGGGGCCGGTAATACGTTCGGTATCGCCGGCGGCAAAGACACCCTCACTTCCCGGAATGTAATGGGGCTGCTTCAAGGTTGGGACAAGCAGCAAAGCCAGCACTACATTGTGGTGGGTGCGCGAATGGACAACCTGGGCACGGATACCCTGACGGTAAACGGGGAAAAGCAGGTCCGCCTGTATGCCGGCGCCAACGGCAACGCCTCCGGCATGGCCCTCCTCGTGGAACTGGCCCGCAAGCTGTCCTATTCCCGCTCCCTCATCCGCCGGAGCATCCTCTTTGTGGGGTTCGGCAGCTCCTGTGAATCCTTCGCAGGCTCCTGGTATTTCCTGAACCGGGCTTTCGCGGCCGATGCCGCCCAGATAGACGCCATGGTGAACCTGGACATGCTGGGGACGGCGGAAAACGGTTTTTGGGCCTATACCGCCTCCAACGGAGATTTGAATACCATTCTCCAGTCCCTGCAGGGAGAGTTGCTTCCCGTTCAGGCGCAACTCACCACCCAGCAGCCGTACCCCGGAGACCATATCGTGTTCTACGACAAGGAAATTCCTTCCGTCCTGTTCACTACGGGCCGTTATCCGGAGCATGGTACCGGACGGGATACGTATGCCATCATCGACTTTGAGGGCATGGAAAAAGAGCTGGAGTATATTTACAGCTACGTCCAACGCCTGGCCAATGGCGCCCGCCCGCTTTTCCGGGACACGGCTCCCGCCTCGGAGGCCAAGTCTGCCGTAGGGGTGTATGCCTACAGCGACGTGGATGTCAAACCCATGTTCCTGAATTCGCCGGATCCCCGTGCTTTCATGGAACGCTGGGTGTACCAGTACCTGCGCTATCCGCAGTATGCCCAGGAAAACGGCATCCAGGGCCGCGTGCTGGTGGATTTCGTCATCGACGAGAAAGGGGAGGTGCATGATGTGAAAGTGTCGCGCGGCGTGCATCAGTCCCTGGACGATGAAGCTTTGCGCGTTGTTACGGCTTCCCCCAAGTGGCGGCCGGGACGGCATCGGGGCAAAAGGTGCAAGGTGGCCCTGACGGTGGCGGTGGAATTTAAACTGACAAAGGAGAAAGGCAAGTTTGGTATAAACGGAAAGACGATCAACTGAGACTATGGATTATAATTTTTCTGAAATTGAGCGCAAGTGGCAGCAGTGGTGGGCCCAGAACAAGACCTACCGTGCCACAGACAAGTCGGACAAACCCAAATACTATGTGCTGGACATGTTTCCGTACCCCAGCGGTGCGGGCTTGCATGTGGGGCACCCGCTGGGCTATATCGCCAGCGATATTTTTGCCCGTTACAAGCGCCTGAAGGGCTTCAACGTGCTGCATCCGATGGGCTATGACGCCTTTGGCCTGCCGGCGGAGCAATATGCCATCCAGACCGGCCAGCACCCGGAAAAGACCACGCGGGACAATGTGGCCCGCTATCGTCAGCAGCTGGACCGCATTGGTTTTTCCTTTGACTGGGACCGGGAGTTCCGCACCTCGGATCCGGATTATTACAAATGGACCCAATGGGCCTTCCTGCAGATGTTCGGCTCCTGGTATGACAACCGGCTCCAGAAGGCGCGCCCCATCGAGGACCTGGTGAAGGCCTTCGAGGAGGGCGGAAGCGCCGCCGTGGATGCCGCCTGCAGTGAAGGAGCACCCTTTACGGCAGGGGAGTGGGAGGCTTTCTCCGAGAAAGAGAAGGCCGATGTCCTTATGCGTTACCGCATTGCCTATCAGGGAGAAAGCACCGTGAACTGGTGCCCGGCCCTGGGAACGGTCCTGGCCAACGACGAGGTGAAGGATGGCTTCTCCGAGCGGGGCGGCCATCCGGTGTTCCAGAAGAAAATGACCCAGTGGCAGCTGCGTGTGAGCGCTTATGCCGGCCGGCTGCTGGACGGACTGGACCGTCTGGACTGGACGGACTCCCTGAAGGAGATGCAGCGCAACTGGATTGGCCGCAGTGAAGGTGCGGAAATGGTGTTCAAAGTCACCTGCGACGGCAAGGAGCACGATGTGACCATCTTCACCACCCGGGCGGACACCGTTTTTGGCGTCACCTTCATGGTGCTGGCCCCGGAGAGCGAGTGGGTCCCGCAGCTCACCAGCGCTTCTCAGAAAGCGGAGGTGGAAGCCTACCTGGAACAGGTGAAGAAAAAGACCGAGCGCGAACGCATTGCCGGAAAGGCGGTTACGGGCGTGTTCTCCGGCTCTTTCGGCGTGAATCCGCTCACCGGCGAAAAGGTTCCGGTGTGGATTTCGGAATATGTGCTGGCCGGTTACGGCACCGGCGCCATCATGGCCGTTCCCGCCCATGACAGCCGTGACTACGCCTTTGCCAAGAAGTTCGGCCTGCCTGTCGTCCCGCTTATTGAAGGGGCCGATGTGAGCGAGCAGAGCCTGGACGCCAAGGAAGGCATCATGTGCAACAGCGGTTTCCTGAACGGGCTCACCGTGAAGGAGGCCATCCCCGCCGCCATCGACTATGTGGAAAAACACGGAATCGGCCATAGAAAAATCAATTACCGCATCCGTGACGCCATTTTCTCCCGCCAGCGTTACTGGGGCGAGCCTTTCCCCATCTATTATAAGGACGGCATCGCCACGCCGCTGCCGGTAGAGGCCCTGCCGCTAACGCTGCCGGAAATCGACCAGTATAAACCTACGGAGGACGGTCAGCCGCCGCTGGCCCGCGCAAAGGACTGGACCTACAACGGATATCCGCTGGAAACCAGTACCATGCCCGGTTTCGCCGGCTCCAGCGCCTATTATCTGCGCTACATGGACCCGCACAACGCAGAAGGCCTGGTGAGCAAGGAAGCCAATGCCTACTGGCGGAATGTGGACCTGTATGTGGGCGGCACTGAACATGCCACCGGTCACCTGATTTACAGCCGTTTCTGGAACAAGTTCCTGTATGACCTCGGCTATGTGTGCGAGGACGAGCCTTTCTGCAAGCTCATCAACCAGGGCATGATCCAGGGCCGCTCCAATTTTGTCTATCTGATTCCCGGTACCAACAAGTTCGTGAGCGCCGGCCTCAGGGACCAGTACGAGACCATCCCGGTGCATGTAGATGTGAACATTGTCTATAACGACAAACTGGACATCGAGGCCTTCCGTGCCTGGCGTCCGGACTACAAAGACGCGGAATTTGTGCTGGAAAACGGCGAGTACATCTGCGGTTGGGCCATTGAAAAGATGTCCAAGAGCATGTATAACGTGGTGAATCCGGACAAGATTTGCGATACCTACGGGGCGGATACGCTGCGTCTGTACGAGATGTTCCTGGGCCCCATCGAGCAGGCCAAGCCGTGGGATACCAAGGGGATAGACGGTGTAAACCGCTTCCTCAAGAAGTTCTGGCGCCTGTTTTGGGACCGCGATGAGTGGCTGGTGACAGACGAGGAACCCACCAAGGAGGAACTCAAGGCCCTGCACAAGCTTATCGGCAAGGCGCAGGAGGACATTGAGCACTTCTCCTACAACACCACCATATCGGCCTTCATGATTGCGCTGAACGAACTGGGCGGCTGCTCCAAACGCGCCATCCTGGAACCGCTCACCGTGGTGCTGAGCCCGTTCGCACCGCACATTGCGGAGGAGCTGTGGCATCAGCTGGGACACGCGGACTCCGTGGTGTACGCCACCTTCCCGGAATACCGCGAGGACCTGGCGGCGGACAATCTGGTGAAGTATCCGGTGTCCTTCAACGGCAAGACGCGCTTTTTCCTGGAAGCCCCCGCAACGGATGCTCCGGCGGCGGTGGAGGCTGCCGTGCGTGCGCATGAAAAGACGCCCCAGTACGTGGGCGACATGGCTATCGCCAAGGTAATTGTGGTCCCTGGGCGCATTGTGAATGTGGTTTTGAAAAAATAAGCGATGGGAAAGAAACAGTTTCTCATAGGCGTGTTCGACTATGTCGTCATTAGCATCGGGGTGATGTTGTTCGTGATGGCGTGGCAGTCTTTCCTGTTGCCCAACAACATGATTGACGGCGGCCTTACGGGTGCATCGGCCCTGCTGGCCATGATTACGGGTATCTCCGTGGATATCTGGTACTTTGGTATCAATGTGCTGCTGCTTGTCCTGGCCTGGTTTATCCTGGGACAGGGTTTTGGCATCAAGACCATTTACGCTATCCTGCTGTCCACGCTCTTGTTCCGTGTGCTGGGAAATGAGAGCATGCGCTGCCTGTGGTCGGTGGAAGGGGAGGTGCTGTATGTGGGCGACGGTATTCTGGTGCCCATTATCGGCGGTCTGCTGGAAGCCGTCGGACTGGCCCTCATCATCATGCGGGGCGGCTCCACCGGCGGAACCGACATCCTGGCGCTTATCGTGAACAAGTTCTGGCCCATTTCTGTAGGCCGCTTTTATCTTTTTGCGGACTTTGTCGTCATTACGCTCCTTATTTTTGTGCCGGGCCACTGTTTTACGGACGTGGTGTACGGTTACATCACCATGGGCATCTGCGCCTATGTCCTGGACCTGATTCTCCTGGGTAAGGATTCCACGGTGCAGGTGCATATTTTCTCCAGCCACCAGAAGGAGATAGGCAACTATATCTGCCATGAGATGGAGCGGGGGGTGACGGCGCTCAAGGCGCAGGGGTGGTACACCGGTGAGGAACGTGATGTCCTGCTGGTGCTCATCCGCAAGACGGAGCTGCCGGAACTGACCAAGGCCATCAAGGAGATTGACCAGAAAGCGTTTGTGAGCGTGGTCCCTGCCAACAATGTGTTCGGAGAGGGTTTTGAGGAGATGAAAACCGGTCTTACCAAGAAAAAGAAGAAATAATATGCCTGCAATCTCATTACAGAAATCGGCCTTCACCGTTGTCAAGGAATGGCTTATGGTGACGTTGGGTATCCTGGTCTATGTGACGGGATGGTCTTTGTTCCTCATCCCGAACAACCTCATTGGCGGGGGCGTATCCGGTATCAGTTCCATGATTCAGTATGCCACCCACGGAACCATCCAGATGGGCTATTCCTATCTGATTCTGAATGCCATCCTGATTGTTGCGGCTGTGGTTATCCTGGGCATGGGGTTCGGCGCCAAGACCATTTACGCCATTCTGCTGGCTTCCGTCGCCTTGCGGTTTTTGCCGGGGATGATTCCCCCTACCATCATCAAGACCCTTGCCATTGACAACGGCAAGCTCCTGAGCGTGCTCATGGGCGGTATCATGGCCGGTATCGGCATTGGTATGAGCATTTCCAACGGCGGTTCTACCGGCGGAACGGATATCATCGCCCTCATTTATA
Organism: Bacteroidales bacterium UBA3764; assembly: GCA_002371115.1. Taxonomy (GTDB): domain Bacteria; phylum Bacteroidota; class Bacteroidia; order Bacteroidales; family UBA932; genus Cryptobacteroides. The sequence goes on along the minus strand of DFFY01000079.1, from coordinate 6,628 downwards.
CCAAATATCACAATGTATCGCCGGGCAAGGTGATTCTGTTCTTGGATTTCATCATCATCGGCTCTTCCATTTTTGTTCCGTCCTATGTGAACGAGCTGGACCCCGTGAGCGGGCTGCCGCTGCTGGACGCCGCCGGGAATCCCGTTACCTTCAAGATGCCGCTGGCCGAGAAAATTACCACCATCCTGTATGGCCTGATTCTGGTGACGGTGAACAGTTATGTGCTGGATATGTACATCTCGGGTTCGCAGCAGAGCGTGCAGCTGTTCATCCTTTCCAAGGAATATGAAAAGATTGCCGATGCCATTTCCAAGGAGATGCACCGTGGCGTTACCGTACTGGACGGCAAGGGCTGGTACACCAAGCAGGATACCAAAGTGCTCATGGTGCTTACCCGCAAGGCGGACCTGAACCTGATGCTGCGGTATATCAAACAAATCGACCCACACGCTTTCCTCTCCGTGAGCTCCGTGAACGGCGTTTATGGAAAGGGGTTCGATACCATTAAAAAGTAGCGTTCTTTGACATAGGGAAACGCGTCCGCGCAGCCCACCTGAATGCCCATGAACCTGTTATCTTTGTTCCTGGCCTTTCTTCTGGTGTTGGCTGTTGCGGCGGGTATCATCCTGCTGAAACACCTGCATAAGAAGGAGGCGCAATTACAATCGGCCCTGGGGACACCCGGGCTCGTGGAGACTTCGTCCTCCCCGTATGAAATGTCGGCGATCGATCAGTTGCTGTATGACAGGTGTTGCCGGTATATGACCGAGCACAGGCCCTTCCTGGTGGATTCTTTTTCCCTGCAGGACTTGGCCAATGCCGTCTATACCAACAAAGGGTATTTAAGCAAAACCATCAACCGTTTCTCCGGACGGAACTTCCGGCAGTACATCAACTATTACCGGGTGATGTATGCCATGGAACTGTACCGGAAGAACATGAGTCTGAGGGTATCGGAGCTGGCCCAGTTGTCCGGCTTCCATTCCACTACTTCGTTCTTCCAAAGTTTCAAGATTGTGATGGGGGAGCCGCCCAGCCACTGGTGCTCCCGTGTCAGGCGCAAATACCTGAAAACCAATAGAAATGATTAACTAAACCGGCTTCGGACGCGTTACCCTTGCACTCCTTTCCAACTATCCGGAACAGGAGCGGTTACATCCACCTCGGTCTTTTTGACGGGGTGGATAAACTGTATATGGCGGGCCAGGAGACAGATACCGCCGTCCGGATTGGACCGCTTGGCGCCGTACTTGAGGTCTCCTTTGATGGGACAGCCCATGTGGGCGAGCTGGCAGCGAATCTGGTGGTGGCGGCCAGTGTAGAGCTCCACTTCTAAGAGGTAATAGCGGTCCGTGCTTTGGATGAGGGTGTATTTCAGACGGGCTTCCTTACCGGTTTTGCTCACGTAGGACTTGTTTTGGGACTCGTTGCGGGTGAGCAGGTCCGTGAGTGTGTCTGTGGGCTTGGGCGGTTTTCCGGCGGTGAGGGCCCAGTAGGTTTTGTGGACGTCGCCTTTGCGGAGCATCTCGTTCAGGCGTTCCAAGGCCTTGGACGTTTTGGCGAAGAGGGTGACGCCGCTTACGGGGCGGTCCAGGCGGTGGGGAACCCCCATGAACACCTGGCCGGGTTTGGCGTCCCGCTGGGCAATGAATGCCTTGAGGGTTTCACTCAGGGGTTCGTCGCCGGTTTTGTCGCCCTGCACAATTTCCCCGGTGCGCTTGTTGAATACAATGATGTGATTGTCCTCATAGAGGATTCTGCCTTGCAGGTCCTGGAACTCCTCCGGCCCAATTTCTCTGTATATTCCCATAGTGGTGCAAAGATACTGCTTTTTCTTGTGAAATTTTTCTGTTAGTCTTGCGACCATGAAACGAATTTTACAGATTATCGCTTTGGGTGTTCTTGCATGCGGCTGCGGTGTGTTCAAGCAGGGCAATGACGCCTATACGCCCCGCAGCGCGGAGGTGGTGGATATCGGTTATGGCCAGCAGGACCGCGCATCCCTGGCTACATCCATTTCCAGCATGCCCATCGACTGGATCAGCCCGTACGATGTCAAGAGCATCGATGTTCTCAAGGATGCGAGCGCTTCCATCTACGACTCCCGCGGAGCCAACGGGGTTATCATCATCAAATGTAGAGAACGATTGGATTGAGGAAAACCTACTTGTGGAGGGCAGTTTTGATGTGACCCATGTCCGGAGTAACCCTGGTTGGGGCTGGTTGGTAAGTGATTGATTTATAATGTTTTGCTATAAATCCTCGGCTCCTTTTGCGCCGAGGATTTTCTGTATCTTGTTGATTGTCAGTATGTTATTGACCAGTCCGGGAGCCGCGGGGGTGTATGAGGGGGCCGCGCCCCCTGTATTAACGTTCCAATTTGGGGTATAACGACGAGGCAGGGCAGAAATGTCAATTATATCGCAGAATGTCAAACCCTAAAAGGAATCAAGCACTTTCGGAAACCCGTAAGTGCTTGATTTTCAGTGGTCTGGATGACTGGACTTGAACCAGCGACCTCCTGGTCCCTAACCAGGTGCGCTACCAACTGCGCCACATCCAGAAGAATGGGATTGCAAAGGTACTACTTTTTTGTAAAAAAGCAAAGGCCTTTGCAAAAAAGTTTACTGCTTGGGGGAAAGATGCAGGACAATATACTCCGAGCGGGTGCCGATGCGGAATTTGCCGCCCCAGATGCCAAGGCCGGAGCTTACGTAATAGCGGGTGTTGCCACGTTGGTGCGGGCCGAAGGCTTTCTCGTACATGGCGTCGGTGACCCAGTTCAGGGGCCAGACCTGGCCGTGATGCGTGTGCCCGCTGAACTGGAAGTCGATGCCCGCCGCCTCCGCCTCTTCCAGGTGGTAGGGCTGGTGGTCCAGCAGGACGGTGAACAGCGTGTCCACCGGTGCCAAATCGGCCACTGTGGCCCGTTGAGGGTTGCTTCTGTCGTCCCGGCCGATGATGCGGATGCCTTTTACCAGGGCCGTTGCGTCCCGGAGGAGATGGATGTCGGCATCGGCATAAAAAGCCTCCGAACCATTCTCGCCGCCAATGTACTCGTGGTTGCCCAGGCAGGCGTACACGGGCGCCTGGATACGGTGGAATTCCTCCTCCATGTGCGTTTCCCGGATGGGACGGAGGGCACCGTCCACAATGTCGCCGGCAAAGAGCACCAGGTCCGGATGCTCGGCGTTGATGAGGTCCACCCAGCGGGACAGCTCAGGTTTGCGGTTGTGATACCCCACGTGCAGGTCGCTGGCCAGGACAATGGTGAGGGACCCGTCCAGCGGCTTTTCCGTTTGAATGTCAATTACTTCGCGGTATTTGTGCCTATAATGGAAGCTGCCGTACACCAGCAGCGCCACCAGGATGCCCAGCACTGTTGCCGTGCCCTGAGGCGAGTCCTTGAGGAAATGGACCGGCACCAGATGTAACAAGCGCCCCAGCCCCAAAACGGCGAACAGCAGCACCGCGTAGAAGAAGAAAATCATCCACGAGTTGCTCCACTCATACGTGCAGGTGGCCATCCAGAGCGGCATGTGGCTCTGCCCCAGATAATGCACGAAAATGAGGAAGAACGATGCCGCATACAGACCGCTCACCAGCCATTTCCCCCATTTGGGAAGCGGAAGGATGAGCCAGAAATGCCAGGCTGTCCAGGCCACGAGCACCAGCACGGTGAAAAGGATGACAAGTAAACCGGTGCGCATTTAGAAGATAACTTGCTTAATATAAGGCGTTTGGTATTGATAGGCCAGCTTGGTGAGGTCCCAGCCGGGTTCCGTGAGGATAAGCGCCGCTTTTTTGCCTGCGGTAATGGAGCCGTACTCCCGGCTCAGGCCCATGGCATATGCGCTGTTGAGCGTGACGGCGTTGAACGCTTCCACCGGCGTGAGGCGCATCTTGATGCATCCCTGGGCCATCACAAAGCGCATGTCTCCGCTGGGCGACGAGCCCGGATTGTAGTCGCTGGAGAGCGCCACCCCCAATCCGGCCTTAATGTAATCCTTGGCCCGGCCGTAGGGGAGTCCCAGGAAGAAGGAACTGCCCGGCAGCATGGTGGGCATAGTCTGGGTCCCTTTTAATGCGTCGATTTCGGCGTCGGTGGTGCGCTCCAAGTGGTCCACGGAGAGGGCGCCATGCTTGACGCCCACCTGTACGCCGCCGCTCACGGCCAGTTCATTCGCGTGAATCTTAGGGACGAGCTTGCCCTTCGCCGCTGTAAGAATGCGGTCCGTGTCTTCCACGGTGAAAAAGCCTTCGTCGCAGAACACATCCACAAAGTCCGCCAGTTCCGCCGCCTGGGGAATCAGGTCGATTACCATCTGCACATACTCTTCGTGCGTGTACCCGCGGCCCACCGCATGGGCGCCCAAAAAGGTGCTCTTAACGGCCGCAGGAACGGTTTTTTGGATGCGCCGGATGACGCGCAGCATCTTCAGCTCCGCTTCCGGCGACAGGCCGTAACCGCTCTTTATCTCTATGGCCACGGTCCCTTTGTCCATCATCTCCCGTACGCGTGACATGGACTGACTGTACAGCGCTTCCTCAGAAGTTTGCTGCAGAAGGTTGGCCGAATTGAGGATGCCGCCGCCCCGCGCCGCGATTTCCTCGTAGCTGAGCCCGTTGATTTTGTCTATGAATTCGCCGTCCCGGCTGCCCACATACACTACGTGCGTGTGGCTGTCGCAGAAGCCGGGCATGAGCATGCCGCCCTGGGCGTCGAGGGATACACTCGCTTCGCTCGGTATGACAGAGGACATGTCCCCAAAACCAGCAATGCGGCCATTTTCAATGCGCAGCCAGGCGTTCTCCAGCGTGCCGGTCCGGCCCTGCGCCACCCCCTCCACCCGAAGCACTCCCTCCGGCTGAATTCCAACCAACAATCCTATATTATAAATAAGACTCATTCCTTATGAATTGAATGGATTTTTCTATGAGCGGATGCAGGTAGGTGTCGGTGCTCACGAACGGGACCACCTGACGGTAATCGGCAAAAATGCGTTCCAGGATAGGGGAACTCTTGGCGGGCCGACGGAACTCCAGTGCCTGCGCGGCGTTGAACAGCTCGATAGCCAGCACCGTTTCCACATTATCGACAATCCTTACCAGCTTGGTGGCGGAGTTGGAGCCCATGGAAACATGGTCTTCCTGCCCCTGGGACGACGGGATGGAGTCGCACGAGGCGGGCCAGCACAGGCCCTTGTTCTGCGAGACAATGCTGGCGGCCGTGTACTGCGGAATCATGAAACCGCTGTTGAGGCCGGGCTCCGTAACCAGGTATTTGGGTAGGCCCCTTAGCCCGTGGATGAGCTGATAAGTCCTTCTTTCAGAGATGCTTGCGAGCTCGCTCATGGCAATGGCCAGCGAGTCCATGGGAATGGCGATGGGCTCTCCGTGGAAGTTGCCGGCGGAGATGACCATGTCCTCGTCCGGGAAAATGTTCGGGTTGTCCGTGGCAGCGTTGATTTCATTTTCAATCACCGACTTCACATACAGGATGTTGTCCTTCACGGCGCCGTGTACCTGCGGGATGCAGCGGAAGCTGTACGGGTCTTGCACATGCTCCTTGGGGCGGCGGATAAGCTCGCTGCCCTCCAGGACTTCCATAAACTTTTCCCCGGTGAGAATCTGGCCCTTGTGCGGGCGCAGGTGGTGGGTGAGGGGAAGGAACGGTTCGATACGGCCGTCATAGGCGTCCAGCGACATGGCACCAATCAGGTCTGCCCAGCGGCTCAGACGCATGCTCTTGAGGATGCTCCAGATGGCATGCGCACTCATGAACTGGGTGCCGTTCAGCAGCGCCAGCCCCTCCTTGCTCTGCAACTTGATGGGCTTCCAGCCCAGCTCTTTCCAGACATCGGCAGCAGGACGGACTTCACCTTTATACAGCACCTCTCCCAGGCCGATGAGCGGCAGGCTCAGGTGGGCCAGGGGAGCCAGGTCCCCGGAAGCGCCCAGCGAACCCTGCTGGTAAACGACGGGCAGGACATCCTCGTTGAACATGTCCACCAGCCGTTGCACGGTAATGAGTTGCGCGCCGGAATGACCATAGGAGAGCGACTGTGCCTTCAGGAGCAGCATCAGTTTCACAATCTCAGGGCGCACTTGGTCACCGGCGCCGCAGGCGTGCGACATCACCAGGTTGTGCTGCAGCTGGCTCAGCTCCTCCTTGGGAATGGTCACGTTGTACAGGGAACCAAAGCCGGTGGTAATACCATAGATGGGCCGTTCCAGGTCCTCCATCTTGCGGTCCAGGTACTCGCGGCATTTCACAATGGCATCGACCGCCTCCTGCGAAAGGACCAGCTTTTCTTTCTTGTCGATAATTTCTTTTACCCTCTCCAGGGAGAGATGTTCCGATGAAATGGAATGCATATTATTGTAAAGCTTTTCTGATTAGGTTTTCATTGGCCTCATTGGGCAGGGTAACCTGGAGGCCGGGGGTACGTTGCATTTCCCGTTCGATGGCAAAGCGGGCGCCGGCGTTCCGGGCCCAGCTGCGCCGGGCGATGCCGTTGTTCACGTCCCAGAACAGCATTTCGCGGATGTGGCGGGCGCTGTCCTCGGAGCCGTCGATCACCATGCCGAAGCCGCCGTTGATGACCTCGCCCCAGCCTACGCCGCC
>DFFY01000026.1 GCA_002371115.1 Bacteroidales bacterium UBA3764 | reverse complement strand
GAGCCGCCGCGCGTGAACAAGCTGGGTTCCAAGACCTGGGGCAACCTCAAGCAGGCGGCCAAATCGCGCGTGAAAGACATCGCCAAGGAACTGATTCAACTCTATGCCAAGCGGCGGGCCTCCAAGGGCTTTGCCTACTCGCCGGACACCTATCTGCAGGAAGAGCTGGAGTCGTCCTTCATGTATGAGGATACACCGGATCAGGAACGGGCCACCAAGGCGGTGAAAGAGGACATGGAGGAAAACTGTCCCATGGACCGGCTGGTTTGTGGCGATGTGGGATTCGGCAAAACGGAAATCGCCATCCGCGCCGCGTTCAAGGCCGCTACGGATTCCAAACAGGTGGCGGTGCTGGTGCCCACCACCATCCTTTCCCTGCAGCATTTCGAAACGTTCAAGGCCCGCCTGGCCAACCTGCCGTGCACGGTGGAATATGTGAGTCGCCTGCGCACCGCCAAGCAAATTTCCGACATCAAAAAACGCCTGAAGGAAGGAAAGATAGACATCCTGATAGGCACGCACATGATTTTGAGCGATGCGTTTGAATTCAAGGACTTGGGTCTGCTTATTATTGACGAGGAACAGAAGTTCGGCGTGAGTGCCAAGGAAAAACTGCGCCAGCTCAAGCATTCGGTAGATACCCTTACGCTTACCGCAACGCCCATTCCGCGCACTCTGCAATTCTCGCTGCTGGGCGCGCGCGACCTTTCCATCATCCAAACGCCGCCGCCCAACCGCATTCCCATCCAGACAGAAATTATCCTGTTCGATGAGGCCGAAGTCAAAAGCATCATCAATTATGAACTCAACCGCGGCGGACAGGTGTTTTTCCTGCATAACCGCGTGGAGGAGTTGCCCGCTATTGCCGATATCCTGCACCGTCTGGTACCCGACATGAAAATATGCGTGGCGCATGGTCAGATGGAATCCAAAGACCTGGAAGACAGAATGTTGTCCTTTATGCGGGGGGACTATGACCTCCTGCTGTGCACCACCATCGTGGAAAACGGGCTGGACATTCCCAATGCCAACACCATCATCATCAACCAGGCACAGAACATAGGTCTGAGCGACCTGCACCAGCTGCGGGGCCGCGTGGGCCGCTCCAACAAAAAGGCATTCTGCTACCTGATTGTTCCACCGCTGGTCAGTCTTACGGATGAGGCCCGGAGACGCCTCAGAGCCATCGAGGAGTTCAGCGACCTGGGCAGCGGCTTCAACATCGCTATGCAGGACTTGGACATCCGCGGCGCCGGTAATCTGCTGGGCGCGGAGCAGAGCGGCTTCATCTCCGACATGGGCTACGAAACCTATCAGAAAATTCTCTCGGAAGCCATGGAGGAGCTGGGCATGGAAAGCGGTTTTTCTTCGCGCTCCACCCAGGAAAAATATGTGGACGACTGCACCATAGAGACAGACAGGCCCGCTTTCATTCCTGACGATTACATTGACATCACAGCAGAAAAAATCCGCCTGTACAAGCTGCTGGACGCCCTGAACGATGACCGGGAGATAGACCGCTTGGGCGCACAGGTGGCGGACCGTTTCGGTGCCTTGCCTCAAGAAGTGGAAAACCTGTTGTATGTGGTGAAAATCAGAAATTTAGGTCAGCAATTGGGATTCGAGAAAATTATCATAAAGAATGGAATGCAAATCATGTTCTTTGTGAGCAATCCCATGGGTGGATATTATCAGTCCAGGCAGTTTGAAAAGGTGCTGGCCCGGGTGAACGAGAATCCCACACAGTACAAGTTCAACCAGGACGGCGGCAAACTCCGCACGGTATCCAGGGGGGTGGACTCGCTGGGTAAGGCCTATACCATTTTGAAAAAACTGCAATAATTTGTATTTTTGCGGGTTGTATGTCTAATTTGTTAGTAGAAATAGGAAACACAGCACTCAAGGCTGCCTGGTCGGAAAGGATGACTTTAGGAAAAACTTTCCGTTATCAGGGGGAGAAGTTCATGGACTTCATCCTCTCGCTCACCAGACGGGAAAAACCGGAGGTACTGCTGCTTTCTTCCGTATATACCATTTCTGAGGCCGATGCCTCCACTCTCAAGGAAGAATGCACCTATCTGCTCATCCTGGACAGCAACAACAAAGATTTTTTGGTCTCACACGGGCTTCCGGCGTATCTTTCCTATGACCGTGCCGCATCCATTCTTGCCGCCCGTTATCTTTTCCGGGGCCGCGGATGCACCATTGTGGACTTCGGCACCACACTTTCGGTGGATTTTACCGGGGAAGACGGTATGTACCGGGGCGGAAACATTTCGCTGGGCTGCCGTACGCGTTTCAAGGCGCTCAACCGGTATTCCCGGTCCCTCCCGCTGGTGGACATGCCGGAAAATCCGGCACCTGTGGGGCTGTCGGAAAACGACTCTATTGCCAGCGGTGTGGTTTCAGGCATCGTTTTTGAAATAGAGGGCTACCTGAATCTGTTTCCGGACCATATTGTTGTATTTACCGGAGGCGATGCTAATTATTTTGCAAAACGGATGAAAAGTTCCATCTTTGCAATTTGTAATCTTGTCCTCATGGGCATGGCTTTAATAGCGGATGAATATGTTCAGAAGCTTCATTCATAGGGTTGCGGTAACGCTGTTGCTGCTGTTTTCCGCCTGGACGCTCACGGCCCAGACGGATGGTACGTACAGCGGTTTTTCCCCGTATTCAGTCTTTGGTATCGGCCAGTTACACCAGCCCGGTACAGCCTGGAACCGCAGTATGGGCGGAGTGGGCATCGCTGCCCGCAGCAACCGCTATGTGAACATCCTGAACCCGGCTTCCATGACGGCCCGCGACTCCCTTTCCTTCATGGCAGATTTTGGCCTGGGCGGGCGCGTTTCCCTGTTCAGCGAAGGCAGCAAAAAAGCGCTCAATACCACGTTCAATATTGACGATTTTGTTTTTTCCTTCCCGCTTTGGAGACATACGGCCGGTATGGTAGGCATTACGCCTGTCAGCGATGTAGGCTATAATATCGCTTATTCAGAGATGGATGCAGATGCCGGTTACCGTACCTTCAGGACAAAAGGGAACGGGGGCATTTATCAGGTATTCGCGGCGTTTTCCGGAACTTTGTGGAACCGCCTTTCCCTGGGTGCACAGGCCAGTTATTGCTTCGGAAACATTAACAAACAGGCCACGGTGGACTTTGATACAGCCTCTTTCCGTGACATTTCCACCGGAGACTCGCTCCAAGTAAACAATTTCACGGCCAAGTTGGGCCTGCAGTATGAGCAGCCGCTTACCACAGGTCATTATCTTACTTTTGGTGCCACCTATAAGTTTGCAACACGGCTGAACGGCACCACCATCCATTATGAGGAGCGGGGAAGCTATGACCGTGTAAAAACCACTTCCGTCCTCGGACAAAGCAACCTGTCCATGGGAGATGAAATAGGCGTGGGCATCAGTTACCGCAACGCAGACAAAATCCTGGTAGAGGTGGATTATACGCGCACGGACTGGTCCAAATCACGCATGGATCAGGTAAAAGGTTTTTCCAATGTAGGAGAAGTTGCTTTTGCTCCGTCCGTAGGGCAGTCTGTCCGGGCCGGTTTCGCTTATACGCCCAACCGGAACGACATCCGTTATTACATGCGCAGGTGTACCTACCGGGGAGGCATATACTTCGACCAGTCTTATTATACGGCAGGAGGAAAACATGTGAATGCCGTCGGGGTCACCTTTGGTATGACGCTGCCGGTTTTCCGCTGGTACAACGGTATTACGGTGGGACTGGACATCGGGCGCAGGGGGTTGTCGGCCTCTCAGGTAAAAGAAACTTATTTTGGATTCAATGTGGGTTTCAACGTGTTCGATATCTGGTTCCAGAAGCGGCCGTACGAATAGTGGTGGCATAAAACTTGAAAATAAAAATTTTAAAAATACTGATGTTATGAAAAAGATTACGTTTATTTTCTTCGCTGTAATGGCTGTATTTGCGGGGCAGAACCTCTCTGCCCAGGGAAAATACGGAGCGGACAGCGCAGAATGCATCAAGTACCTCTCCTATTATCAGGAGTATTACAAGCAGAAGAATTACGATTCCGCCCTGCCCAACTGGCGCAAGGCTTATTCGCTCTGCCCTGCTACCGCTTCGCAGAACATGTTTGTCCATGGCACTACGCTCATGACCCGTCTGTACAACCAGACCAAGGATGCGGCTGCCCGTGAGGCCATTGTGGACACCATCCTTACCCTGCAGGACCAGCGTATGGCCACCTATCCCAGGAAGAAAGTGGACATCATGAACAACAAAGGTCAGTACATGATCAACTACCGTGGTGCCAAGGCAGACTATATTTACAAGAATGTGGGCGCTATCGTGGATGAACTGGGTTCCAAGGCCAATGGTCCCCTGCTGGTGAACCTGCTGCAGGCTTCCATCATCCTGTATCGTGAGAACCAGCTCACTGCGGACGACGTCATCGCCATGTACGACAAAGTGACCGCCGACGTGGAGGGTTCCACCGTCAAGAACGACGCGGAGGCAGAGGACAAGCAGAAGGTGAAAGCCACCATCGAGAGTATCTTTGCAGACAGCAAGGTGGCCTCCTGCGACAACCTCATCGCCATCTTCGGTCCCCGTTATGAGGCCGATCCCAACAACCTGGCCCTGGTCAGCAACATCGTCAAGCTCATGAACTCCGCCGAGGACTGTGCCTCCAATGACCTGTACCTGAATGCCGTTACTTCCATGTACAAGCTGGATCCTTCCTTCCGCAGCGCCTATGCCCTGTATCGTCTGAACTCGGCCCGCGGCAATGTGGCCGATGCCGCCAAATACCTGGAAGAGGCTATTGGTTCCGACGAGTCCGACGCCGCCACCGACGCCCAGTACTACTACGAGATGGCTGCTTTCTGCTACAAGAACGGCATGCGCGGCAAAGCGTATGATGCTGCCAAGAAGGCTGTGGAAATGGACTATGGCTATGCCGGCAAGGGCTACCTGATTATGGGTAACCTCTGGGCTTCCGCCACCTGCGGTGAAACCGTGGACAAGTGGGCGCGTTACTGGGTCGCCGCAGACTACTACCAGAAGGCCCGCAACGCAGACCCTTCCGTAGCGGACGAAGCCACTTCTTCCATTGCCAGCGTCAGCCGCTATTATCCCGAGGCCTCCGAGGCCTTCATGTACGACGTAACCAAGGGTCAGAGCTACACCGTTTCCTGCGGTGGCATGACAGCTACCACTACTGTCCGTGTACAATAAGTGACTGTTAAAAACATACTTCAGATGACGGCAACCGCTGCGGCGGTTGCTTTCGTCGTTTTTTCCTGCAAGAGCAATCTTTCGGAGGCGGAGAAACTGGATTTGGACAAGATTCCGCTTCAGGTAGTGGAAGACATGTTTTATGTGCAGTCGGAGAATGGACGGGTGAAAATGCGTGTGGAATCGCCCAGAATGGAGGTTTATGAACATGATACCGTGTCCTATGACCTTTTTCCGGGCGGTATCCATGTGTTTGGTTACAGTGAAGACGGCCTGCTGGAAACCACCATCGACGCGGAAAAAGCGCGTCACGACAAATCCTCGGACGGGAAGCGTGAAAAATGGTCGGCTTTCGGGAATGTGGTCATCCGGAACATCCTCAAGAAGGAAACCATGAAAACCGACACCTTGTATTGGGACGGCAAGAAGCATGAAATTTGGACCGACTGCTACATTCTCATGTATTCGCCGTCCGGTACCATGCAAGGATATGGCATGCGTTCAGACGAAATGGCGCGCAATGCCATCCTCCTGCGACCCTTCGACAATGAATTCATCCTGGCGTCCGACAGTACGCAAGTTGTTGTGGATTCGGTGAATTTTATAGGGCCGATGCTAAAAAAATAGTGATTGTTTGGAAGAAAATTCGTAATTTTGCAGCCCTTAGGCAAAAATTGAAGAAAAATTAAAATTATATACTAAAATGGCAGCTCTTGAGACCATCAGAACAAAATTCGGCATTGGTGCTTCGCTCATCATTGCCTTCGGTCTTTTACTCTTCCTTGTAAACCCGTCGGACATCATCCAGACCGTCCAGTCTGCTTCTTCCAAGTACGACGTAGGTAAAATCAATGGCAAATCCGTTTCCTATCAGGACTTTGAGTCTGAGGTAAAGCAGTTCTCGGATGTACGCGAAATGCTCACCGGACAGTCCGCTTCCAGCGAGCAGGCCCAGCGTCAGACCCGTGACATGGCCTGGAACAACCTGGTGGACCGCTACCTGGTTATTCCCACCATCGAAAAGGCGGGTATCCGTGTAGGTCAGCAGGAACAGATAGACATGTTTGTCGGTGAAGAAATCTCCCCTGTGCTCAGCAGCATGGGCATTTTCAACGACGAAAACGGCGCTTTCTCCGCTTCTGCCGTACGTGATTTCATGGAAAATGTGAATGCCGATGAAAGCGGCCGCGGCATCCTGCTTCGCAACTACCTGCAGAACGCCGTCCGCAGCAATCGCTACAATGAAAAGTACATGGGGCTGTTCAACGCCGCTTCCTATGTGAACTCCGTGGAAAGCCGCCGTGCTATTGCAGACAACAACACCACCGCCCAGGTGAGTTTTGTGATGTCTCCCAACACCTATTTCCCGCAGGATTCTTCCGTGGTGGTGTCCAATGCAGACATCCAGAAGTTCTATGCCGCCCACAAAGAAAACTTCCGCCAGAAGGCCACCCGCGACATTGAATATGTCGTGTACGAGGTAACGCCTTCCGCCAAGGACGTGGCTGCCCAGAACGAGGAATTCATCACCCTGTACGACGAATTTACCGCTACGGACAACGTGCGTGCTTTCCTGCAGCGCAACAGCGACCGCCAGTGGCAGGATACCTGGTACAAGGGCGGAGACCTGCGTACCGTAAACCGTGACGTGGACACCTTCGTGGCAGAGAACAATGCCGGTGTTTCTCCGATATTCAAGTCCGGCAACACCTTCTTCGCCGCCCGCATCATGGAGCTGGCCAATGTGCCGGATTCCGTATATGTTCGCCACATCATGCTGCAGGGTGCAGACGCCCGCCACACCGCAGACAGCCTTCTGGGCGTGGTGAACAGGAATAACTTCGCCACCCTGGCCATGCTCTATTCCGCAGACAAGAACAATGCCTATGACGGCGAGCAGGGCAACCTGGGCTGGATGACCCAGAACGCCATGATTCCCGGCTTTGAGTCAATTCTTACCGCTCAGGTGGGTAAGCCTTACATTGTGAACACCATGTACGGCACCCACATTGTGGAGGTGACCAAGACCACCAAGCCCGTGGCCAAGAAAAAAGTGGCCATTCTTGAAAAAGCCACCCTTCCCAGCAAGGAAACCTATGCAGACACCTACAATAAGGCCAATCTCCTGGCCGTGCGTGCTGCTGGCAAATACGCCAACTACAAGGCCGCCTGTGACTCCACCGGTACTTACTCCCGTTCCCTCACCGTGAATGAGGGTACGGATACGTACGGTTCCATCGGCCATGCCAAGGAAGTGACCCGTTGGGCCTTCGACAACAAGCCCGGCAAGGCTTCCGGTATCATTACCGTGGACAACAACTACTTCTTTGTAGTGGCCGTGAAGGCTGCCCACAAGGAGGGTTACGCCAAGGTGGACGAGGTTTCCGAGAGCATCAAAAACCAGCTCTACCGTGAGCAGTATGCCGCCAAGCGCTGCGCAGACGTTGCCGGTGAAATCGCCGGTCTGGGTTCTTTAGAGGCCGTTGCAGAGAAACTTGGCGCTACGGTTTCCAACCTGTCGGATGTTACCTTCTCCACCAACTCCGCTCCTTCCACCGAGCCTGCTTTCGTAGGTGCCGTGGCGGGTGCCAAAGAAGGTGTGGTGAGCGGTCCTGTGGCCGGTATCATGGGTACCTATGTGTTCCAGGTGAACGGCCGTGAGGTGGGTTCCTACTACACGGAAGATGATGCCAAGAGCGCCCAGGCCCGTCTGGACTCCTATCACGCCCAGATGCTCCTTCCGCTCATGACGGAGAAGGCCGTGGACGACAACCGCGCCCGTTTCTATTAATAGATTCGCATATGTCTTTAAAATGTGGAATAGTAGGCTTGCCCAATGTGGGCAAGTCTACTTTATTTAACTGTGTAAGTTCTGGCAAGGCCCAGAGCGCCAATTTCCCTTTCTGTACCATCGAGCCCAATGTGGGTTCCACCAATGTGCCTGACAAGCGTCTGGAGGTCCTTACGGACATTTGCCAGCCCAAGCGCACCATTCCCGCTACTGTGGAAATCGTGGATATCGCCGGCCTGGTGAAGGGTGCTTCCCGCGGTGAGGGCCTGGGCAACCAGTTCCTGGCCAACATCCGCGAGACAGATGCCATCCTGCATGTGCTGCGCTGCTTCGACGACGGCAACATTGTCCATGTGGATGGTTCCGTGGATCCTGTGCGGGACAAGGAAGTGGTGGACGCAGAGCTGCAGATCAAGGACCTGGAGACCGTTGAGAACCGCATCAAGAAGGTGGAGAAAATGGCTACCACCGGCGGGGACAAGGAGGCCAAAAAGTTGTTGTCCCTATTGCTGCGCTACAAAGCCGTGCTGGAGCAGGGACACTCCTGCCGCGAGGTGATTCCGGAGAATGCGGAAGAGGAGCAGATGGCCAAGGACCTGTTCCTCATTACCAACAAGCCGGTGCTCTATGTGTGCAATGTGGACGAGGCTTCTGCGGCCACGGGTAACGCCTATGTGGAGGCTGTCCGGGCTGCCGTTGCGGCGGAGAACGCCCAAATTTTGGTGATTGCCGCCCGTACGGAGGCCGAGATTGCAGAGATTGAGGACTACGAGGACCGCCAGATGTTCCTGGAGGAAATGGGCCTCAAGGAGAGCGGTGTGGTCCGGCTCATCCAGAGTGCATACAAGCTGCTGGGGCTGCGCACCTTCTTCACGGCGGGAGCGGATGAGTGCCGAGCCTGGACCATCAAGGCCGGGGACAAAGCGCCCCGCGCCGCCGGTGTCATCCACACGGACTTCGAGCGCGGCTTCATCCGGGCAGAGGTCATTAGGTACGAGGACTTTGTCCAGTACAAGACGGAGGCCGCCGTCCGCGCCGCCGGCAAGATGGGCATCGAGGGCAAGGACTACGTGGTTCAGGACGGTGACATCATGCACTTTTTGTTTAACGTTTAAGTTTTCCGCGGATATTTGGCAGTGTGCCATTAAATATTTATCTTTGTAAGAATCCCTTTTAGGGAAATTCTGCTAACGGATTAAAAAATGGATAAGCGTTTAACTATACTGCTTGCTGTCTTCCTCTTTGCGAGTGCGCCTCTGGCAATGGCTCAAATGACGGAAAACCAGATAATTACATACATAACGGAAGGGATGAAGGAGGGCAAGACCGAGCGTCAGGTAGGTAACGAACTCCTCGCGAGGGGAGCTACCACTGCACAACTCAGGCGCCTCTTCAATGCCTATAAGAAAGGAACACTCGACACTATGTCCGGCACATCCACTGCCCTGCCGGCCAGCAGGCTTGCCGGAAACGACCGCGAACGCACCGCGAGCGACGGAGTTTCAGCCCCGGCAGCATCGGCCGACAAGAAAGTGAGAAGCACAGCCGATACCACCGCTGTTAGGATGGAAGTGTACGGCCATAAAATTTTTGCAGGAAAGACACTTTCGTTCGAACCCAACCTGAACGCTGCTACGCCCGAAGACTATATCCTGGGACCCGGAGACGAGATAATCATCGACATCTGGGGAAACAGCGAGGCCAGCATAAAGAGCAAGATATCGCCCGAAGGACACATAATCGTTCCGCAGGTGGGCCGCGTCCAACTCAGCGGCTTAAGCGTCAGCCAGGCAGTCGGAAAGCTCAAGAGCAGCCTGGGCAAAATCTATTCGTCGCTGCGAACCGGCGGCTCCAGCATGAGCGTTTCGCTCGGAAATGTGCGCAGCATTCAGGTCAATGTGCTCGGAGAGGTAAAGACGCCCGGTACTTACAGGCTGTCGTCATTTACCACCCTGTTTAACGCCCTGTACTGTGCGGGGGGCGTCACCGAACTTGGGTCGTTGCGTTGCGTGCGCGTCGTGCGGGGAGGAGAAGTATTCGCCGAGGTGGATGTGTATCAGTATTTGTTCGACGGTAAACTTGAATTGAATGTTCCCCTGAAGGAGGGAGACGTGATTATCGTGCCGCCGTATAGCGCGCTTGTGAGCATAGAAGGCGCCGTTAAGCGGCCGATGCGTTATGAGATCAAGTCCGGAGAGGGGATCGACCGCTTGATCGGGTATGCCGGAGGTTTTGCCGGTAATGCCTGGCAGGAGGAGGTAGGCGTAGAGCGTAACGACGGTCGTGTCAACAGTTTCCATACAGTCGGTACCGCGGATTTTTCCGGTTTTTCCCTCATGGACGGAGATGCGGTGATTGTGAGCAGCAACCAGGTGGATGCCTTCAGCAACCGCGTGGAAGTGAAAGGTGCGGTGTATCGTCCCGGCAAGTTCGAGCTCGGCGGCGGTATCGCAACGGTAAGCCAGCTGGTGGCGCATGCCGGAGGGGTTCTGGAAGACGCCTTTCTCTCCCGTGCCCAGATTATCCGCGAGAAGCCGGACCGTTCGCTGGAACTGGTTCCGGTGCCGCTGGGAGCCATTATTGACGGAACTGTGCAGGACATCCTGCTGCAGCGCGGCGACATACTGGTGGTATCCAACGTCAACGAGCTGGAACCCAAAGGTGATATTGTCGTAACCGGCTATGTGGCCAAACCGGGACGGTACCAGTTTGCAGAGCACATAACGGTCGAAGATATCATCTTGCTTGCAGGCGGCCTTGCCGAAGGCGCTTCTGCTGCCAAGGTGGACATCGCCCGAAGGATTGACAGTTCGTTGAGCACCGTCGCCATCGATACCCTGGCGCACGTCTTCTCGGTTTCGCTGAAGGACGGTCTTGCAGAAGACGGCGCAGGCGGTTTCGAACTGTGTCCGAACGACGTTGTGTCTGTGCGCCGCAGTCCCACCTACGTGGAGCAGCGGAATGTGCTTATTACCGGCGAGGTGAATTTTCCCGGACAGTACACGTTGTCAAGCAATAACGAACGGGTTTCGCAATTGCTCAGCCGTGCCGGAGGGGCCACGCCGAACGGATATGTGAAAGGTGCCATGCTCCGCCGCAAAATCAACCAGTACGAGCGGAACGTGCGTACCGAACTCGGTGAGGTTATAAAGCGGAAGACTCTGACCAAGGCCGATTCACTGAAGCTTAATAAACTGGCTGTGGGCGAAATATATACTGTAGGATTGGAACTCGACAAGGCGCTTGCGCATCCCGGGTCAGATTACGACATTGTGCTGCGTGACGGAGACGAGCTGATAGTGCCCGAACTTTTCTCCACCGTGCGCGTGCAGGGCGAGGTTCTCTTCCCCAATACCGTACACTTCATTTCCGGCAAGCCCGTCAGTTATTACATCCGTCAGGCCGGCGGCTTTTCGAATGATGCCAAAAGGAGCAAAACCTACGTGGTGTATATGAACGGAACCGTTGCGGTCGGCGGTAATGCCAAACTCGAACCCGGTTGCGAAATTGTAGTTCCAGCCAAGAAAGAGAAAAACAAGCTGACCACCGGTGAGTGGCTTGGCATCGGCACTTCTGCGGCATCCATTGCCACGATGGTTGCCACCATAGTGAACTTGTTTAATAAAAAATAGACAGAATATGAAAAAATACGACGAATTCGACGATGTTGCCGACATTGGTCCGGCAAAGGACCCCGTCGATATTAAGCCGTATATCCATCTTGTCCTCAAGAACTGGAAGAAGATATTTCTGTGGGCTTTTCTGGGTTCCTTGTTCGGTGTGATGATTGGGCTCAGTACTCCCAAGACTTATACCAGCGAGACAATTGTGGCGCCGGAACTTGTAACACGGTCCTCTCTGGGCGGGGGGCTCAACGCATTGTCGAGCCTTGCCGGCATCAACATGAATTCGTTCGCCCTGACCGACGCCATGCACCCGGACCTTTACCCGGAAGTCATCCGTTCGGTCGATATGTGTCTGGCGCTGTCAGATCTGCCGGTTGAGGTGGCGACAAGGGATTCCGTGGTGCATACCACGCTGTGCGACTATATCCTCCACTACAACAAAGCGCCTTGGTGGGGACACGTGTTTGGACTCCCGATGAGGGGACTCTCTTGGATGAAAGGCCGGTTTACGCCAGAAGAAAAAACGGAGGGTGGCGGAGAAGTTGCCGGAGTGGACACCCTAAGATTGTCCCGGGAGCAGGAGCAGGTGATTGCTGCTCTCCGAAGCAGTATTACGGCCGATGTCCTAAAGAAAAGTTATGTGCTTTCGGTTAAGGTGACAATGCAGGACCGTGTGATTGCTGCCCAGGTCGCCAACGCCGTCATTGAAAGGCTTCAGGAGTTCGTGGTGGATTATCGAATCGAAATTTCCCGCAAAGAACTGGAGTACTATCAGACACTGTACAATCAGCGGCATGCTGATTATTTGGCCGCACAGCAAGCTTATGCCTATTATGCCGACTCCCATCAGGGGACCAGCAGCCGTGCCAGCAGGATTTATGAGCAGCAACTCCAGAACGAAGCACTACTTCAATTTCAGATGTTCAATCAGACCGCCCAGAACCTGATTGCCGCCGAAGCCAAGGTGCAGCGGAAATCACCTGTGCTGGTTACGATACAGCAAGGCTATGCTTCCCGCAGAGGCAGTCCATCAACGGTTATGCTGGCAATTCTGTGGTTTATTATGGGCGCCGCCCTGTGTATAGGATGGTTGTTTTGGAAAAAAAGCTGAAGTCGCTTTTCTTAGACGGTTCGGAAAGATCCGTGAAGGCGAAAAAGAACATTGCCGCCATGATACTGATTAAGGGAGGCAGTGTTCTTATCGGTTTTTTATTGGTTCCCCTTACGCTGCATTATGTCAGCAGCGAGACATACGGTGTATGGCTTACCGTCAGTTCGATGGTGGCCTGGTTCAGTTTTTTTGATATCGGTATCAACAACGGACTCAAAAACAAACTGACGGAGGCGCTTGCGCATGATGACATTCCGCTCGCAAAAAAATATGTAAGTACTACCTATGCCCTCCTCACCATGATTTTTGTCCCGCTTATGGTGGTGTTGCTGGGAGTGGCTCCTATGCTTGACTGGTATTCGGTTCTTCATTTGCAACAGGAAGTCGTTGAAGGCCTTTTGGCTTCGGTATGTATAATCATTACCTACTTCTGTATCAATTTTATCCTATCCACGGTCAATATCGTTCTGCTTGCGGATCAGCGTCCGGCATATGCCTCCCTGCTTGCTTTTTTACAGCAACTCCTGTCGCTTGGCGTGATTTATATTCTTACGCTCACCACAAAAGGCAGCTTGATCAACTTGTGTCTGGCGTTGTGTGCATGCCCGATTGTGGTCGTTGTCTTCTTTAATCTGCTGTTGTTCAAGACCAGATATCGTTCTATAGCGCCCGCCTTCTCGGACATAGATTTTAAAACGGCCCCGGCTCTTTTCCGTCTGGGGGTGCAGTTTTTTATCATCCAGGTCGCTGGTGTGATACAGTACCAGATGACCAACTTTCTCATTATCCACTATTTTGGTGCTGCGGAGGTCACGGAATATAATATAGCATACAAGTACTTCAACGTGCCTTATATGCTGTGGATTATTATACTTACACCTGTTTGGGCCGCGGTTACGGATGCCATCGCCAAGCAGGATTTCCGATGGGTGGCGGGTGCGGTAAAAAAATACATCCTCCTTCTGGGCGTCTTCGTGGCAGGCTCTGTTTTGATGCTGGCCTTATCCGAGCCGTTATACCGTCTCTGGGTAGGGTCCAGTGTTTCCGTCCCGTTCAGCATATCCCTATGGGTAATGATACTCAATATTGCCATGATGTACGGCTCTGTGTTCGTGCATGTCCTCAACGGCGCCGGCATATTGAAGGTACAGACCTTGGCCTGTGTGGTATCTCCCGTTGTTTTTCTGCTCAGCTGTTACTTGTTCATCCGACTTGGATGGGGCGTAAAGTCCATTTTGATTGCTTCGGTCGTTGCCAATTTTAACGGACTCATTCTTGCGCCAGTGCAATGCTGGTCTTTATTGAGGAGGCATGGCGATGGACGTTAGTTCTCTCTTTCAGGAAAAGAGCCGCAGTGAGGTGGCTGTAAGTGCAACGTATGCGAGTATTACTGCGTACATTGCTGCGAATCAGTTGTTTTCCTCTTTTTTGCCCAGCACGCTGATTCGTGTTTTCGAGCTGCTGTGTCTCGTTGCCATATTCTGGTTCGTCTTGCAAGTGTTCCTTTGCCGCGAGAATGCGCGATACCGCGGCTGGCCTCTTCTGCTGATAGCCTTGTTGGCTCTCAGCTGCCTTTCCATCATTGCCAGAGGAGAGTACGAGGGCGGCATCAAGAACATGATCCTCGTTAAGTTCAGTTATATGCAGATTCCTGCATATATACTTCCATTTGCCATCCTTGTATTGCCCAACCGGAAGTATCTGACGGCAATTCTAAATGTATTTTTCTTCTCGATGCTTGCAGTCATTCCCATCTGGCTTATGCAAAGCGTCAACTTGATACAGCAGCAGGACAGCGAGTCCATCGGCGCCTATCTGCCCTTTTTTGGCACCGTTCTCATTCTTTTCCGCCGGCACCTGAGCACCCGGCGGAGACTGGTGGTCTATGCCATTTATTTCGCCTATTTCATGCTGATGATACTCAATGCAAGACGGAATATGATAGTGTCCCTGTCGCTTTGGTTCGGGATTGCCTATCTGATGGGGAACGCAACCAAGCTTAAGACCAACATGCGGGCGAGGCTGCTGCTGCTCTTCGGAGTGGTTGCTGTCGCCGTATTTGTCGCGATAAGTTGGGGCTGGCTTTCCCAAACGGTGTTCCAATTTATTTTGGACAGGGGAACGGAAGATACCCGCAGCGGTGTTGAGGCGCTGTTTCTGGCCGATATGGCCTCTTCTCCTGTCAGCGACTGGGTATTCGGGCGGGGAATAGACGGTACGTATATCCAAATGACCGAGGATGCCCAGACGCTGGAAGTCAGCTTTGACCGCCATCTCATTGAGACCGGCTACCTGTATGCAATTTTGAAAGGTGGCCTATTTCATCTGCTGCTGTATTTGTTGTTCCTCTTTACCGCTTTTATCCGGGGCATATCCGTAAAAAAACATCTTTTACAGGGTTTGGCCCTGTTTCTGACCGTTTATTTGCTCGAAATGTATATGACGAACTGGGTGTTCTTCTTTTCGGTAAAAGCGGTGGTATTCTGGTTCGCCGTCAGTGTTTGCCTGCAATATAAAAAATGAGAGTACTTTTCGATCATATTGTTTTTCAGAGGCAAAAGATAGGAGGTGTTTCCAAGGCGCTTTCGGAGATGATAGCGCATCTGCCGCCGGATGTAGAGCCCGTGCTGGCCATGAAGGAGTCGGACAATGTTTACGTGCAGGAACTGTTTCCGGAACAGGTCTCCCTGCCACGGCTTACGCTGGATAATTTTTTTAAAGGCAGGGAGTTCCGCGGGCGTACCCGTTTGTACGAAACGCTCTCCGCTCTTTCCCTGATTCCCTCGATGGAGGCGGCGAACAGGAAGTACTGCCGCAGTCTGATGGCCCGGGGAGATTATGATGTATTCCAGCCCACGCATTATAATTCGCATTTTCTGGGGTATAACAATAAACCGTTTGTGCTGGTCGTACACGACATTGTCCCCGAATTATTTCCCTCGTATTATGCGGAAGATTTTCCGGACATCGTGCAGCGGAAAAAGCTGATTCCGCTTGCGGACAGCATTGTCGCCATCAGCGAGAATACGAAAAAAGACATTCTGGAGCGCTGGGATATCCCTGAAGAAAAAGTTTCGGTCATTCATTGGGGCGCTCCTGATGTCAAAGATGTGGAATTCAGGAGACTGCTTCCGTTTGATTATATCCTGTTCGTTGGCGGAAGAACGGCCTACAAGCGTTTTGACTTCTTCGTTTCACAGGCCCGGCGTTTTTTGGAGGCACATGACGACATCCATGTGGTTTGCACGGGCGCGGGCTTCAATGATTCCGAACGCCGGATGCTTTCATCCTTTGGACTTGAACAAAGATTCCATGCGATGACGGTATCTACGGAAGACCTTTTTTCTCTGTACCATCAAGCTTTGTGTTTTGTTTTCCCTTCAGAGTATGAGGGTTTTGGGCTGCCTACGCTCGAGGCCATGGCCTGCGGCTGTCCCGTCCTGCTGGCTGGCAAATCCTGTTTCCCGGAGATAGGGGGCGATGCCGCATTTTATTTTGACGAGGACGGCAGCGGCGATTCAAACCTGGCCGAGCAGTTGGAATTTATCACCGGCCTTTCTGCGGGTGAGCGCCTGGCAGTCCGGGACAAATGCACCCGCCGGGCCGGGGAGTTTTCCTGGACGGAAACGGCTCGGCGTTATGCCTGTGTATATAGATCATTGTTGTAAGGGATGAAAATCATTATTGTTACAGGAGAACCGTTTCCTAACGGTATGGCTGCGGTAAACCGCATCAAATGCTTTGCCCGGGCTTTCCGGCAGGGAGGTGTGGACTGCGAGGTGCTTGTTTACCGCCGCACGGAGGTTTATGGCAAGCCTCCCCACAACACGGACGGGAATGGCGTATGTGAAGGGATCCCTTATCGCTACATCGGAGGTAGCCCTTTGCGCGGCAGCAATGTATTTGTCCGGAAGTTCAACGACTGTCTGGACATCCTGCATACCGTACGTTATCTGGAGGACAATCTTTCGGCAGGTGACTTGCTTTTTTTGAATGTGCAGGACAGCGCCGCTCTGACGCTGCTTTTTATCAGGGCTGCCCACAGGAAAGGCGCCAAATGCATCTTGGAATTGTGTGAACTCCCGTATGGAACGGGGAAGGAGACGGGATATGCAAAATGGATGAGGGCATACACGCTCCGAAGGCAATTCCCGCTGCTGGACGGTGTTGTCAGCATATCCGATGCCTTGTTGGAATACGCAAAAGCACATACCCGTCCTTCCTGCAAGCATGTCAAGGTGCCCATCATGGTCGATTTCGACAAGTATAATCTGGAAGATGCGTCTGCCGATGCGGAGTTTCCCTATATTTTTCATGCCGGCACCCTGTACGAGCAGAAAGACGGTATCCTGGGGATGATCGAGGCTTTTGGAATGGCTGTGGGGGAACTACCGGAGACGGTCCGTTTTGTATTGGCAGGCCGTGTCGAGGATTCTCCGCATTGCGTTGAGATAGAGCGACTAATAGAAAAATATGAGCTTCATGACAGAATCCGTTTTACGGGATATCTGTTCGGGGAGCAGTTGCGGAAGTATCTTGCCGGAGCCTCTCTTGTCATTCTCAACAAGTACCGCACGCAGCAGAATTATTACGGTTTTTCCACGAAACTCGGGGAGTATCTGGCAGCAGGAAAGCCGATAATCATAACCGATGTTGGGGAAGCGATGAACTGGTTGAAAGACGGCGAAACCGCCATGGTGACGCCGGCAGAAGACGTTAAAGCTTTGTCCGGGGGCATCGTAAAGGTGTTCAGCGATTTGCCCCGCGCCCGACAAATAGGGGCTGCCGGGAAAGAACTCTGCCGCCGCAGTTTTGATTACAGGAAATGGTCGGCCCCGCTTGCTGACTTTGTAAAAAGCGTTGTCATATGCAAATAATAGTACTTATAGCTCTTTTGGCGTCTTTTGTTACACCTGAGCAGTTCGGCGCTCCCGCTGACGGTGCCGGTGATGATGCTCCCGCTTTCAATGCCTGCATACGAAGCGGCCTCCCTGTGTCCCTGAAGAAGGATAAAACCTATATCCTCCGTTCCAGACTGGAACGCATTTCCGGAAATTCCTTTGTGCTTGACGGGAACGGTGCCACGTTGGTCATTGATTCCTCGTATCCGGTTCTGGCGTCCGATTGTCTCTTTGCTTTCGAGAATGATTATGACTCCCGGGATGTATTCAAAGTGAAAAACTTATATATAAAGAGTTATCTTGGTCCGAAATTCAAGGATGCTTCCCGTCGTGGAGACACATATGTCTTTTATGTCGGCAATTGCGCCAAGGCCGAATTCCGGAATGTGGATTTTGAAGATTTCGGGCGATACAACAACTTGTCCTTTATCGTGAATGCCGGGGCCAATATGTCCCTCCGGGATTGCCGCATCGTCTCGCACTCGCGCTCCGCCCAGGGTGGGGCGTTGTGGCTGATGAACAAGTACAGGGAGCAGCTGCGGCTTTCCCTCCGCAATGTAGATATTGACTATGATACGCACGATGAGTGCCTGTGCGTTGCCGTTGATGCGGCTTCTGAACTTTCCGACATGAAACTTCGGGCAAAGATATCCTCCTGCAACTTCCGCAGTGCCACCTCTGTGGACAATCCCGGTTTTGTTATCTTGTATTGTCATTCCGACAGGATTGTACCCGATATCGAAGCTGTCTTCCGTCATTGCTCGTTTGTTACGGAGAAAGGTCTGCCGAAGCGTATTCTGGCCTTTCAGAGCACGCGTTCCCCGGCAGTTCCAGACAACCATATCGCCGCAAGTTTTAACCGTTGCAGCTTTGTCAACAAACCGGCCGTCTACTCGGATACCGGGCTTTTCTGGATGCCACACAAGACGCCTCAAACCCGTCCGGAGCAATACCTAATGCGTTTTGTAAAATCCAGCATCGAGGTTTCCAATGTCTGCTCCGTCATCGGCGATAAAGACGGTGAAACCTGCGGTACCCTGGAATTCAGGGCCTGCGACGTCAGGACAGACGGGGAACTTTTTGTGCGCCACTATAATCCCGGAGCAGGAAAACTACTGATCCGTACCCAAGGATCCACCATGCACTGTTCAGCTGAATATGTGACTACGGAAAGTCTGGAAGCTACCCGGACATCGTTCTTGTCCAATTCGGTATCTGAAATGAAGATGATCAAAAAATAATTCTCATGCCTCCTTCTATGTATGATTATCTGATTGTCGGTTCCGGTCTTTTTGGAGCCACGTTTGCCCATGAAGCTACTAAGCAAGGTAAAAAATGCCTGGTGATAGACAAGCGTCCACATCTTGGAGGCAATATTTATTGCGAAAGTATTGAAGGAATCAATGTCCACAAGTACGGTGCTCACATCTTCCATACAAATAATCGGGAGATTTGGGACTACGTAAACGGACTGGTCCCGTTTAACCGCTATACCAATAGTCCTCTTGCCAACTATCGCGGAAAGATTTTCAACCTGCCATTCAATATGAACACTTTTTATCAGATGTGGGGAATTACCAAACCTGAGCAGGCCAAGGCGAAGATTGAAGAGCAGAGAGCCGAGGCTGTAGCAAAGATGAAGGCGGCAGGAGTGACCGAAGCTCGAAACCTTGAAGAACAGGGTCTCTACCTGGTAGGTAAGGATATCTTCGAGACACTAATCAAGGAGTACACGGAAAAGCAGTGGGGCCGCCCTTGCAGTGAACTGCCGGCATTCATTATCAAGCGTCTGCCAGTACGCTTGGTCTTTGATAACAACTATTTCAACGATGCGTATCAAGGCATTCCTGTAGGCGGATACAACAAATTGACCGAGGGGCTACTGGAAGGGGTAGAATGCAAGACCAATACGGATTTCTTCAATTCCGGATACAGAGACTGGCGCAAGTATGCTCGGCAATTGGTTTACACCGGTCCGATTGATGAATACTTTGGATTCTGCTATGGAAAGCTGGACTGGCGCACCGTCCAATTCAAGACAAGGGTAATGGATATCCATAATTATCAAGGCAATGCCGTGGTAAACTACACCTCCCACGAACACCCCTATACCCGTATCATAGAACACAAGCATTTTGAAATGTTTAACCAGGCGGTATACGACTGTCCCAAGACGGTTATTTCCGAAGAGTATTCCACGGAATATAAGGAGGGGATGGAACCATTCTATCCCGTGAATGATGAGCGGAATAACCAACTGGCAGAACGGTACCGTACACTTGCGGAGAAAGAAACCGGGGTCGTGTTTGGCGGGCGTCTGGCGGAGTATCGGTATTATGACATGGCTCCTGTTATCGAGAAAGTGATTAACCTCTGGAGATCTTTAAGCTGATGACACGAAAAAAGGTTTTGGTCATATTGCCAAATGGGAACGGTGGTGCTGAGCGTCAGACTGTAAGGATAGCCTCGTACTTGCCTGAAGACAGATTTGCAGTGGAATATGTGGTTGTGGGCACGGGAATGGATGCTGTATGGGAATTGTTACCTCAGGGTGCAAAAGTTACTTTTTTGAGGGTAAAGCGTATTTGGCAGGGGGGAGTCGTCAAGCTTTACCTCCTTATGCGTCGTTTCCGACCGGATGTCATTTTCTCTTCTTTGCATCACTTGAACGGGAGGTCACTTTTCGCTGCCCGCCTTGCCGGCGTGCCAAAAACGGTTATCCGGGCTAATCTATCCTTGAATAAAGAGGATCCGGTAAGCGCTTTTTATATCAGAATGAATTATCCAAAGGCTTCGGTCATCATCTGTCAGACAGAAGAAATGGCGGAAGAATTGCAGGCTCAATTGGGCGTAAGCCGTGACAAGATTCGACTGCTTGCCAACCCTGTCGATCTTAAGGTCCTCTTTGAAAAAGCATCGAAAGCCATCTCGCCCTATTCATCAGGCGTTAATTATGTAAATGTTGCCCGGGTATTGCGCCAGAAGGGACAGGATGTGCTATTGAGAGCCTTTTTGAAGGTCAGGGAACAGGTGCCTGAAGCTAAGCTGCATATTGTTGGTGGCTGTGATCCTGCAGACGGGGATTATCTCCGGTCGTTGCGGGATTTCGCCAGGTTTCACGCGCTGGAAAACGTGGTTTTTTTCCATGGATATCAAAGCAATCCCGTTCCATGGGTGAAGTATGCGGACTGCTTTGTGCTCCCTTCGCGCTGGGAAGGGCTGCCCAATGCATTGATTGAAGCGCAGTGTCTTGGTGTGCCGTCGGTAACGACGGATTGCATCAAGTCCATGTCAACAATAGTGGAGGAAGGTGTGAATGGCTACATTGTTCCCGTTGATGATGAAGATGCGATTGCGGAGGCAATGGTGAAAGTTTTGGCTTTAAAAAAGGTGCCGCTTACCTACAAGAGCGCATCTGTCGAGGATTTTATTAATTGTTTCGAATGAGTAAACGGATTATTGTTGTTACGCACAAGGCGTATGAAATGCCTTCTGACGGAATGTATCTTCCCGTTTGCGTAGGTACAGGTCTCACGTCACTGGGAAAAATATTTCAGAGGGATGACGATGGAGATAATATCAGTGGGAAAAATGCTACTTATTGCGAATTGACGGCGATATACTGGGCGTGGAAAAATCTCCCTCTTGAAAATGGAGATTTCATCGGTGTGGCCCATTATCGTAGGCATTTTACCTTGAAAAGAGGCGCAAAGACCCTAATGGATGTTTTGTCCACAGAGCAGTTGGAAGAACTGGTAAACAAGCACGGGTATCGAACTGTTTTCGTTACCTCTGCCCGAAAATATCATCCCTCAATTGAGCAGCACTACATCACGTCCATGTATGGATATCGGGAAATCCACGAAAAGGATATAGAATGTCTGAAACAGGCGATAAAGGAGTGTTCCTCCCCTGAGTATTTTCAGGCGGGACTTAAGGTTTTGACAGGAAAAACAGCCCATATGCTGAATATGTTTATTATGAATGCGGAAATGTTCCGTGAATATTGCGCATGGCTGTTTCCTGTAATAGACAGGGTGGTGGAACTGCGTAAAAGCAGAAGCGATCAACGTCGCTATGCCGGAGCGCTGAGTGAGTTTTGCCTGGATATCTGGCTCGCAGCACATCAGATTCAGGCAGTGGAAATCCCTTTGCTTGAAACGGAGAAGATTTCATTTTTAAAAAGGGTTATTCAGTATATCAAAAGGAAAATGCCTTAATTTCAAGTTCTTCAACGGCACCAAAGATGTTATTATCCGTGGAAATGTTCCTTTTTTGATAGATTTCCACGGGTTATAGCGCGTTATTAAATAAGAATTACTATCTTTGTGCAACAGTCAACACAATGATATGCTGATAGGAAGAGAAAAAGAACAGGCACTGCTTCGCGAACTTCTACGTTCAAAACAGTCTGAATTTGTTGCCCTCTATGGCCGACGACGCGTGGGGAAGACCTTTTTGGTGCGGGAAACCTTCAATTATCAGTTTGCCTTTCAGCATACGGGAATCCTGGATGCGACAATGAATGAGCAACTTACTGAATTCCGGGAATCACTCTATGCGGCCGGACTGCCAAAGAGTCCCAAGCCAAAGAATTGGGGTGATGCATTCCGTCTCCTCCAGCGTCTTCTGGCAGGTCTGCCGGAAGGGAAGAAAGTGGTGTTCATCGATGAACTTCCGTGGTTGGATACACCCAAGTCCAATTTCATTCGTGCGTTGGATCACTTCTGGAACGCATGGGCAACAACAAGGAAGGACATTGTGCTTATCGTATGCGGCAGTGCGACCTCTTGGATTATTGATAATATAGTAATGAATTACGGAGGCCTGCACGACCGTATTACCCGGCAAATTCAACTTCGGCCGTTTTCTCTGCACGAATGTGAAGAGTACTGCAAGAAAAACAGATTTGATTTCACCCGTCGGCAGATTTTGGAGGCGTATATGGTTATGGGCGGCATCCCATACTACTGGAGTTTCCTTCGTCCCGGTTTTTCCGTCGCACAGAACATTGACCGCATGTTCTTTGAAGAAGATGGTGAAATGGTACACGAATATGATGCTCTCTACGCCTCTCTTTTCAGACACCCAAAAACACACATTGCCATTGTCAATGCGCTGGCAACCAGGAGAGGCGGCTTGCTGCGGGAAGAAATTCTGAGCGCAACGTCCCTGAGTGACAACGAGACATTCTCCAAGGCCCTGAAGGAATTGGAGCAATGCGGTTTCATTCGCAAGTACACGATGATAGGCAACATAAAAAAAGGGAGCATGTACCAACTTGTAGATAACTACACGCTCTTTTGGTTCATGTTCATCGGCGAAAACTCGCGCGGCGAAACCCACTTCTGGACCTCCAGCCTGGACACAGGCGTTTATGATGCGTGGGTCGGCCTGGCCTTTGAGCGGGTCTGCCTGCAGCATATTGATCAGATTAAAAAGGCGATGGGTCTTACCACTGTCATCAGTACGGCCCATTCCTGGAACTGGAAGTCTCCAAAAGGGTCGAAAGAACCTGGAGTGCAGATAGACCTTCTCATTGACCGTAACGACGATACCATTAACCTGTTCGAGATGAAATACAGCAAGTCGCCCTATTCGCTGTCATCTGAAGAATTGTCCAAAATGGAATACCGAAAGGCGGTATTCAAACGCGAGACTGGAGTCGGAAAACGGATTGTATTGTCAATCATTACGACTTTCGGCCTCACGGACAATGCCAATGCCGCCGATGTCCCGGTTAAATTGACTATGGACGACCTTTTTCAATCGTAAGTCGCCGCACTTCAATTTTTATGAGAGTCTTTCATATCACAACCAACTATCCTACCAGGGACCATCCCATCTTTGGCATCTTTGTCAAGGAGCAGGTAGCCTCGCTTGAGGCTCTCGGGGTGGAGTGTGACGTACTGTACTGTAACCGGAAAGGAAGGGGCACATGGATGTACCTGACTTATATCCCTGTAATCTGGTGGAAGATTCTTAGGGGGCATTATGACGTGATTCACTGCCACCATGTCCTTTCCGCCCTGCTTTGTATTTGCACTCTCTGGCCCTTGTTCAAAAAGTGTGTGGTTTCTTACCAGAATGATCCTACCCGGGAATGGAAAATCAACTGTTTCGGCCTGGTTCATCTGTTATTCAACAGAATTATCATTAAAAACGATTCGGAATACCTCAAGCGCAGCAGGACTGTTTATCTGCCAAATGGTTGCAACGCAGATTATTTTGTCCCTATGGACCGTACTGAATGCCGTAAATCTTTGGGACTGAAGGAGGAAGATGCTATTTATGTCCTGTATATGGATTCGAATCATCTCGGACGGCCTCAAAAACGGAAAGACAGGTTCATGGAGACAATCAATCTCCTTAAAAAAGAATATCCGCAAATAGAGGCATTGGAACTTTATAATACCCCAAGGGAATGGGTCCCCGCGTATATTAATTCCTGCAATCTGCATATGATCAGCAGTGATTTCGAGGGTTCGCCGAATTCTGTGAAAGAGTGCCTGTGCTGCAATGTGCCGGTTGTTTCGACCGATGTCGGCAATGTCCGGGAGATGATAGGAGACATTCCCGGCTGCTATGTGGTTAGTGAGTTTACGCCAAATGCTTTGGCTGGAGCCGTGAAAGCCTGCCTGCGGAATGCCGATGCATTCAAGGGGCGGGAGTTGTTTCTTGCAAAAGGATATGGCATGCGAGAAGTCGCGATAAAATTAAAGGAACTGTATGAAACCGTCTAAACTTATCTTTTATTTAACGCATCCGCGGGATATGCTGGTCCGTATCCTTAAAAGGACTGCCCCCCTTTTTAAGGATGACGAGGCTTTTTTGAAGCTGATGTATCTGATTCGCTTCGGCAGGAAACTTAACCTGGAGAATCCGGTGAGCTTCAACGAAAAACTCAACTGGATGAAACTCCATTACCACAATCCGCTGCTTTCGCGTCTTGCCGACAAATATGCGGTGAAGGCATTTGTGTCGGAGCGCATCGGAGCAGAATATGTGGTTCCGTGCCTGGGTGTTTGGGATAAAGCCGAAGCTATTGATTTCGACGCCCTTCCCGAGCGTTTTGTGCTCAAATGTACTCACGACAGCGGGGGCGTTTTCCTTTGCCGAGACAAGGCTTCCTTTGATAGGGCCGAAGCTGTCAGGCAGATTGGACGGAAACTCCGGCAAAACTACTTTTCACCCTTGCGCGAGTGGGTGTACAAGGACATTCCCTCCAGGGTGCTTGCGGACAAATTCATGGATGACGGGCACGAAGGTGTCCTGCTGGACTATAAGTTCTGGTGTTTCGGCGGGGTGCCCTGCTATATGTACATCACCGTAAAAAACGACGACGTCTTTGAGAACTTCTACGACATGGACTTCAATCCGGTTGCCATCGACCATGGCTTCCGGCGCATGGAACCGGAATTCGAAAAACCCCGGAGTTTCGCCCTGATGAAAGAACTGGCGGCCAGGCTCAGTGCAGGACTTCCCTTTGTGCGTGTGGATTTCTTTGAAATCGGCGGGAAACCTTATTTCGGGGAATTCACTTTCTATGACTGGGGCGGAATGCAGCCGTTTGCAGATTTCCGGCAAGATATTGAACTTGGCCAATTGATAAAAATCATGGAATCTGGTGAACATAAAAAGGATTAATATAGATCAGCAATGCCAAACAAAAAACTAAACGGCACCGTAATAGTCACATACCGCTGCAATGCGCGTTGCACGATGTGCAATCGTTATAAGGCGCCCTCCAGGCCGGAGGATGAAATCAGCGTGGAGACAATAAAGAAACTTCCGAAGATGTATTTTACCAACATCACGGGAGGGGAGCCGTTTATCCGCGAGGATCTGAAAGACATTGTGCGGGAATTGTACAAGCTGTCGGACCGGATAGTCATCAGCACCAACGGCTATTTCACGGACAGGATAATCGACCTGTGCAAGGAATTCCCGCAGATAGGCATCCGCATAAGCATCGAGGGGCTTGAGAAGACCAACAATGAGATACGCGGCCTCGAAAACGGTTTCAAGCGTGGCTATCAGACACTTAAGAAACTCCGGGAGATGGGAATGAAGGATGTGGGCTTCGGGATGACAGTGCAGGACAAGAACGCCCCCGACCTGGTTCCTCTGTATAAGATCAGCGAGGAGATGGGGATGGAATTTGCCACGGCCAGCCTTCACAACAGCTTCTATTTCGTGGAGGCGAAGAACATCATCCACGACCGTCCCATGGTTGCCCGGAACTTTGAAAGCCTGGTGAATGAGCTTCTAAAGTCCAACAGCCCCAAGAAGTGGTTCAGGGCCTATTTTAACCATGGTCTTATCAACTACATCTACGGTCAGCCCCGTCTGTTGCCCTGTGACATGAGTTTCGACACCTTCTTCGTCGATCCTTACGGAGATGTCATGCCTTGCAACGGCACCAAGGATAAACTGGTGATGGGGAACCTGAACAACCAGGATTGGGATGACCTGTGGAACAGCCCCGAGGCGGAAAGGGTGCGTGGATGCGTGCGTCAATGCGACCGGCAGTGCTGGATGATAGGCTCTGTGAGCCCGGCGATGCATAAATACATATGGAAACCGGCCTGCTGGGTGATCAGACATAAACTGAAGCCCGGAAAGAAGTATTCCATGTATGAGATTCCCGCAGTGCGGGACTTGCGCGACGGAAAGGTCACAAAGGAGGAGCTTGATGCGTTGAGTACATGCGACATGGACGCAACGGCAAAGGATGGATTGAAGCAATGAAAATAGTAGTTACCGGCACCAGGGGAATCCCAGATATTATGGGCGGAGTGGAGACGCACTGCGAGCAGCTCTTTCCGCGTCTGGCCGCGCTTGGCCTTGATGTGACGGTGGTCCGCCGGAAGTCGTATGTGTCGGATTCCCTAACGGAATGGAAGGGCGTGAAACTCATGGATATCCCCGCCCCGAAGAAGAAGGCGTTCGAAGCCATCGTCCATACGTTCCGCGCAATCAATTACGCGGTAAAGGAACATGCCGACAGGGTTCATATTCATGCCGTAGGGCCTGCGCTTCTGGCCCCTTATGCAAAGCTGAGAGGGCTCAGGGTGGTCTTTACGCATCACGGCCCCGATTATGACAGGGAGAAGTGGGGAGGGGCCGCGCGCTTCATGCTTCGTCTGGGAGAGCGCATGGGGGTGAAATATGCGGATGACGTGATTGTGATTTCGGAAGTAATCCGGCACATCGTCAAAGAAAAATACGGGCGTACCCACCATGTTCATCTCATCTACAACGGGGTTCCTTCTCCGCTTGCCTGTGATTATCCGGAATACTTTGAAGAGCTTGGAATAGAACCGGGAAAATATGTGCTGGGCATGTGCCGATTTGTTCCGGAAAAGCGCTTGCACGACCTCGTCGCCGCCTTCAAGGGGATTGAGGGGTATAGACTTGTGCTTGCCGGGGATGCCGATTTTGAAGACGATTATTCCCGGAAGCTGAAAGCGGACGCCAGGGCGGCTGGAGCAGTCCTTACAGGGTTTATCAGGGGAAGAAAACTCCACGCGCTGTTGTCGCATGCCGCCTGCTATGTGCTTCCATCTTCTCATGAAGGACTTCCGATTGCCCTGTTGGAGGCGATGAGCTACGGCAACAAGGTGCTGGTCAGTGACATCCCGGCCAATTTGGAGGTCGGCCTGTCTCCCGAGAATTATTTCCATTGTGGAGACACTGCGGAGCTTCGGAAAAAACTGACGGCGCTTCTTTCCGGCAGGGAGGCGCCTGAATATGACATGCGAAAATATGACTGGGATGCAATCGCCGGTCAAGTCTATAAAGTATATGAACATCAAGACATTTAATACCAAGGAATTCCTGTTCTATAATGTGCCCGAGTACATCGTGGATCTAATCATCCATCTGGGCGTTTATAAGTGGATGCTCAGCGTGTTTCACTTCACCGATCCGCAGGACCTGATTCTCCTGCGGTACCGCTGCCTGTATTTCCTGGTGGTGGGATACATCATTGCCAAGATTGTGATACCGTCGGAGCTGTACGAGAGGAATTATTCCCTGAAGATGCAGGTAAGGCGGGTGTTTTTGCAGTGTCTGCTCACCCTGGGCATCATGGCGGCCTCCATCAATTTCTTGTTTCAGAGCTTTGCCGGGCTGTTTTTCCTTTTCGACGGCATGCTTGCGGTGGTGTTTATTTGCGTGTGGCACCTGCTTTTCCGCGCGCTGATTCTTTTTGCACGCAGGCACGGAAGGAACAAAGTCCATGTGGTGATAGTGGGAGACAACGAGAATGCCCGCAACATGGAAAACCTGCTTCGTGAAAATCCCGATTTTGGTGATTATAAGCTGGTTGCCTGTTTTGGAGAAGACCTTGAAGCCGTTGAAGACTACATAGCGAACAACAAGGTGCATCAGCTGTACTGCAGCCTGAATCCTGCGTTGAAGGGCCAGGTCGTCAACCGGATCATCCGAAGTTGCGAAAATCTGTTCATTGATTTCTTTTACGTGCCCAACATGGACGGGTACCCGCACCGCTCGATGTCTCTCGGCGAGTTTGGGCCGCTGACCATTATCAAGCTTCGGGACGAACCGCTTGCCAATCCCGTCAATGCTGCCCTGAAACGGGCTTTCGACATCCTGTTCAGCCTCTTGTTCCTGGTGACCGTGTTTCCTTTTGTCTGGTGCTTTGTGGCCATCGGCACATCCCTCAGCTCTCCCGGTCCCATCTTTTTCCGGCAACGGCGCACCGGTTACAAAGGCAAGCCTTTTACGATGTACAAGTTTCGCTCGATGCGGGTGAATGCCGATTCCGACAAGGTCCAGGCAACGGCCGACGACCCCCGGAAGACCCGTTTCGGCGATTTTCTGCGGCGCACCTCCATCGATGAACTCCCGCAATTCATCAATGTGCTAAAGGGGGATATGTCCATTATCGGCCCTCGTCCCCACATGGAACTGCACACGCAGATGTACAAGAAAATGGTGGATGAATACCTGGTCCGTCATATGGTGAAGCCCGGCATTACCGGCTGGGCGCAGGTGAACGGATGCCGGGGAGAAACCCGGACAACCGAAGCCATGGCGGACCGGGTGCGTCACGATATCTGGTATGTGGAGCACTGGTCGCTCGAACTGGATGTACGGATCTTGTTCATGACCCTTGCACAGATCCTGCGAGGAGACAAACAGGCATATTAGCGTTTCTTGGGGGCATGAGAGGATGGATGTTGGCCATAGGGGTGTGTCTTGGGCTGTTTGGACAGCTTGGACTGCACGGTCAGGGTAGAGACACCCTGCGGGTGATGTTCTGGAACCTGGAGAACTTCTTTGACAACCGGAACGACTCCACCAGCACCTCGGACGCAGAGTTCAGCAGCTTCGGGGAACGGCATTGGAGCCGGAGGAAGTTCAATACCAAGTGCCAGGCCATCGCCAAGGGCATCCTGTGGACGGCAGGGGAGAAGGGCGGCCTGCCGGACGTGATAGGCGTGGCGGAGGTGGAGAACAAACGGGTCCTCCAGCGGCTCCTGTACAACACGGCCCTGCACAAGCTGGATTACAAAATCATTCACTTCGAGTCCCCGGACCCGCGCGGGATAGATGTGGCGCTACTCTACCGGACCTCCCGGCTCCGGCTCACGCATGCCAGGCCCTGTCATTTATACGGGGCCGATTCCACTGTCCTGCGCACGCGGGACATCCTGCTCTCGGAGTTCGTGCAGCCGGACGGCACGCCCGTCGCCTTCCTGGTGAACCACCATCCCTCCAAGTACGGCGGTGCAGCGGTATCGGAGCCCCGGCGGAAAATCGCCGTGGACCGTCTCAAACAACTTGCGGACTCCTTGCAAGCGGCTGGTACAGAATATATTGTGGCGATGGGCGATTTCAACGACACCCCGGCCAATCCCGTGTACAAACGCCTGGAACCCACCCTCCGCAACCTGGCGGAACCGCTCCACCAAAAAGGCCTGGGCACCATCAAGTATGACGGCGCGTGGGAACTTATCGACCTGTTTTTCGTAAGCGGTGCGGTACGGACGGCGGGTATGGAGATTGTCTCCATCCCCTTTCTGCAGACGGCCGATGGCACCCATGCCGGCCGCAAGCCGCTCCGCACGTACTCCGGTCCCCGCTACATTGGCGGCGTCTCCGACCATTGCCCCATTTGGTTGGAGATTTCTCCACTCGCTCCGCTCGGTCGAAATGACAAAAAGGGCGATCCGGGCAAAGTGCCCCTTGTCATTCCGAGCGAAGTGCCCCTTGTCATTCCGAGCGAAGTCGAGGAATCTCATTAAAAATTGTTATATTTGTAAGACGTAACGATAACACAAAACACAACCCATATGAAACAGAAAATCCAAGCAAAATTCAAGGAACTCTTTGGAGAGGGCGGTGAACTTTTTATGTCCTCCGGCCGCATCAACCTCATTGGCGAGCACACGGACTACAACGGCGGTTACGTGTTCCCCGGTGCCATCAATTTTGGCATCATGGCCCAAATCAAGCCCAATGGCACGGACAAGGTGAAGGTTTTCTCCATCGACTTTAATGAATATGTGGAGTTCGGCCTCAAGGAGGAGGACAAACCCAAGCAGTCCTGGGCTTGCTACGTGTTTGGCGTGTGCCGGGAAACCCTCAAGCGGGGCGGCAAGGTGGCCGGTTTTGACGCCGTGTTCGCCGGAGACGTTCCCCTGGGTGCTGGCCTCAGCTCTTCCGCCGCCCTGGAAAGCGTGTTTGCCTATGCCATCAATGAGCTCAATGGCAATGGCATAGAGAAGTTTGAACTGGCTAAAATCGGCCAAAGCACGGAGCACAACTATTGCGGCGTCAAGTGCGGCATCATGGACCAGTTCGCTTCCGTTTTTGGCAAGGAGGGTGCCCTCATGCGCCTCAACTGCAAAACCGGCGAGTACAAGTACTTCCCCTTCCATCCCAAGGGTTACAAGCTGGTGCTCATCGACTCCTGCGTAAAACATGAACTGGCTTCCAGTGCCTACAACAAGCGCCGGGAGTCCTGCGAGCGCGCCGCCAAGGCCATCCGGGAGAACCATCCGGACGTGGACTTCCTGTCAGACGCCAAGCGCGTGTGGCTGGACGAGGTCCGTGACAAAATCTCCGAGGAGGACTTCATCCGCGCGGAATATGTGATTGGCGAGGTCCAGCGCGTGCTGGACGTGTGCGACGCCCTGGAGCGTGACGACTATGAGACTGTAGGCGAGATGATGTACCAGACCCACTTCGGCCTCAGCCGCCTGTACGAGGTCTCCTGCGAGGAGCTGGACTTCCTGAACAAGCTGGCCCGCAAGTGCGACGTCACCGGTTCCCGCGTCATGGGCGGCGGCTTCGGCGGCTGCACCATCAACCTGGTGAAGGAAGAGCTTTATGACGCCTTTATCAAGGCCGCCAAGGAGCAGTTCGCCGCCAAGTTCGGCCATGAGCCCAAGGTGTATGATGTAGTGATTAGCGATGGTGCCCGCAAGCTGCAGTAAATGCCACAAACAGACGGAGATAGAAGTCCGTCAGAGTATCAATGTCGCCCTTGATCCGCAGCTCAAAGCCCGGGTCAAGGACGGCTCTTTATTCCTGTGGGAGTGCCCTTACTGCGGCCAGCGCAACCTGGCCCGCTACCAGACGCTCTACCATGACCCGGACGCCAAACTCATGGTGTGGCTTCTCCCTGGGGAAGAGCAGCCCCCGCAGGCCGTGGAGGAGGCCGTGAAAGAGCTGGAAGGCTACACGCTCCGCCGCGTAAAAGACGTGGGAGAACTCATTGAGAAGGTGAATATCCACGATGCCGGCCTGGAAGACACCGTCCTGGAAATGTGCAAGTGGGTCACCCGCAGGGAACTCGCCGCCAAAAATCCGGCGGCCGCCACCGCCGCCCTCAAATTCCTCCGCATGGAAGGGGCCGACAATGACCTGGTGCTGGCCTTCCCCCTCAGCGGCCAGATGCAGGTGGTGAACGTGGGTTTCAACGTGTACGAGGACGCCCGCGGCATCCTCCTGCGCAACCCCGCCGTCAAGCCCGCCCCCGGCTTCGCCGAGGTCGATGCCGTCTGGATAGACCAGTTCTTCCGCTAAGTTTTTTCCAAACCCCTTGAAGGGGCTCGTCCTTAAAATCGGCCTGTTTTAAGGACGAAACCGTCATTTTGCCCTTCTCGTCCTTAAAAACGGCCTTTTCTGAGGACGAGACCTCATGTTGTCATGCCCGGCCGGGCATTTCCTCTTCATATGTGTTTTAGACAAATAATCGCTATCTGAGGGATTGATTGGATGATAGGGCTCCATCCCCAAATGCAAAGGCAGCCATCCCACCGCGCAGGGAATGTCGATTATGGCCGAGAGAATTTACAATACCTGCAAGGATTATCTGCAATGAGGGTAATTATTCTGCAAGCTTCCAGGATTCGATACAGCGGGTTTCCGTGGAGAAACGGACACCAATCTTGAAGATGCTGCGTTTGTCATCGGCGAAGCGGCGGGCATAGCCCTTGTCCTCAATCTGCTGGAGGGCGGCATCCGCCGTGTCGTTTATCTTGATTTCGATGATGTAGATATAGTCCTTGGTCTGAAGCAAAATATCAATCCGGCCATTGGATGTGGTCTTCTCAACCTCTACATACTCTCCCATGAGTTCCAGAATGATGTACATTGCATACTGGAAATCTTTCTCCGCGTCCCCCTGAATTTGATAGCTGGTCTTGGCAAAGAGTGCCTCCAGCCGCTGCATGAAGCCTTCGGGGTTGCCGCTGCGGATATCCCTGAGCATCTTGGAGACGAGCATCATGCCTGACTCGGTCCGGGACGGCGTGTAATACTTGACCAGGAAGTTTAGGAAACCATGCTTGACCTCACGGTTCGGAAATCCAAGGTGATACATTCCAAACTCGGGGTCAAATCCTTTGATAGTCAGGTACCCGCTCTGATACAGAAGCGGAATCGGATTGTGGTAAACTGTGTCCACATCCATCAACGAAGGCGCATCAATCTCTTCGTCCGACAAACGGGTCACGTCATAGTCGGTCTCCTGCATTACCTTGACAAGGAAGGTTGGGGTGCCGGTCTCAAACCAGTACTCCCGGAACTTCAGTGAATCGAATGTATTGAGCAGGCTGAAAGGATTGTACATACCATCAGAATCTTCACAGAAATGGTAACCGTCGTACATATCGGCTAACTTCGCATAGCAGGCTTCTACGGAGAGCTCATTGGACAAAGCCAGCTCTTTGACACTCTCATCAAAGTATTTCTTCAGGTCTATTTCAGAGATGCCGCAGATATCCACGTAACGGGCATCCATGGAGATGTCCTTGAGGTTGTTGAGACCGCTGAAAACAGAGAGTTTGCCAATCTTGGTGACGCCGGTGAGGAAGCCGAACTTGATATGGGCGTCCTTGGCTTTCATCACGCTGTAGAAGCCTTGAAGTTGCTTGCGGAATAACTCTGTCAGATGTTCATCTCCCAGATTGTCCACGATGGGCTTGTCGTATTCATCGATGAGAATGACAACAGGCTTTCCGGTTTTGGCAGAAGCGGCCTGAATCAGGGCATCAAAACGCACACTCGCGACAGGTTCATTACTTACAGAAGAGTAAATCTGCTCATAGAACTTCAGAAAAGAATTCAGTTTTGATTCAAGAACTTGTTCTGAATTATAGTTAGCTCCGCTGAAGTCGAGACGCAATACAGGATACTCTATCCAGTCTTTCTCCTTCTCTGCGATGGCAAGGCCGTCGAAGAGCTCTTTCTTGCCGCTGAAGTAGGCTTCCATCGTGGAAACCAGCAGACTCTTCCCGAAACGGCGGGGACGGCTCAGGAAGTAATATCCTCCTTTTTGTGCCATCGAGTAGATAAGGTCCGTCTTATCCACATAGACGAACCCATCCTTACGGATTTTTTCAAAGTCTTGTATGCCGATCGGATAGAGCATGATACAGCGCATTATGGTTCCAAGGCAAAGGTAATACTTTTTTCTGAATTCCCGAACCGCCGCCGGGCCCCATGTCCACGATATAATCAGCCTTGCGGATGACCGTCATTTTGCCCTTCTCGTCCTTAAAAACGGCCTTTTCTGAGGACGAGACCTCATGTTGTCATGCCCGGCCCCGACCGGGCATTTCCTTTGTCATACCGAGCGAAGCGAGTGTATCTCCTGAAATTTCGTATCTTTGCACCCGGTATAAACGAACGAGATGAAATCCAGAGAAAAATTCGGCGGCAGAGCAGCGGTGATCCTGGCCCTTGCGGGGTCCGCTATCGGCCTGGGAAATATCTGGCGCTTCCCGTACCTGGTGGGTATGAACGGAGGAGCCGCTTTCATTGTTATTTACATTGGCTTTGTGCTGCTGCTGTCCATCCCCATTTTTTTGGCGGAATCCGTGATTGGGCGCAGCAGCGGGGCCAATTGCCGGGCGGCCATTGGCCAGCTGGTTCCGGGCCGTGCAGGCAGGTGGTTCGGCCTCCTGATGGTGTTTACGCCCCTGTGGATTGTCTCTTATTACTCCGTGGTGGGCGGTTGGTCGCTGGACTTCCTGGTGAAGGCCTGCAAGCTGGAATTTACCACAACGGCGCCGGAGCTGGTGAGCGGCACCTTCGGCACGTTTATCACCAGCACCTGGACGCCTATTTTGTGCCATTTGCTGTTTCTGGCGCTGACGGTGGGTATCGTGGCGTTTGGCGTGAAGGACGGGATTGAGAAGTTCAGCAAAGTCTCCATTCCGGTGCTGTTCGTGCTTATCGTCCTTATTGCCGTTTATTCGCTTTCGCTCCCGGGCGCGCGGGAAGGAGTGCATTACATTACCCGGCCGGACTTCTCCAAGGTGACGGTCCATACCTTTGTGGATGCCCTTGGGCAGGCGTTTTACTCGCTGTCGCTGGGCATGGGCATTATCATCACCTA
Organism: Bacteroidales bacterium UBA3764; assembly: GCA_002371115.1. GTDB lineage: Bacteria > Bacteroidota > Bacteroidia > Bacteroidales > UBA932 > Cryptobacteroides. The sequence goes on along the minus strand of DFFY01000026.1, from coordinate 3,124 downwards.
TTCGTCCTATGTGAGCAAGGACGAGAACCTCATGGTGAGCGCCGTGGGCACTTCCGTGAGCGACCTCCTCTTTGCCTATCTGGCCAGTTTTGCCATCCTTCCGGCCGTTTTTGCCGCGGGGATTGCCCCAGGAGCCGGTCCGGGCCTGGTCTTCGACACGCTGCCGTACATTTTCTCCAGCATGGCCGCGCAGGCGCCCGTAACCAGCGCTGTGGCCGCCATCCTGTTCTTTGCCGCCATCCTGGTGGCTGCGCTCACATCGTCCGTCTCGCTCATTGAGGTGGGTGTTGCGTATCTAACTGAGAATAAGGGACTTTCGCGCGCCATGGCCTGCGTAGTCCTGTTCTTTGTCTGCGGCGTGGCCGGCGTGCTGTGCAGCCTGTCCTTCGGCCCGCTGTCCGGCGTAAAAATCCTTGGGAACGGCATTTTTGACTTTGCCGATACCTTCGCCTCCAACGTCCTCCTGCTGGTGGGCGGCCTGCTCAGCGTTATCCTGGTGGGTTGGGTGATGCCGCGCAAGAAGTTCTTTGCCGAGCTCACCAACAAGGGCACGCTGCGCCGGAACGTGCAGCTGTTCCCGCTCATCTACTTCCTGGTCCGTTATGTGGCGCCCATTGGCATTCTGGCGCTGATTTTAGCTTCTATTCTATGAAAAAGCGCGAGCGTTTCGGCAGCCGTTTTGCGGTCATCGCCGCCATGGCCGGCAGTGCCGTGGGGCTGGGTAACATCTGGCGATTCCCGTATGTACTGGGGCAGTACGGCGGTGCCGCTTTCATTCTGGTCTATATTGCCGCCAGCCTGCTGGTCGCCCTTCCCATCTTTTTTGCCGAGTCGGTGATTGGCCGCCGCAGCGGACGGGATACGTATGGCGCCATGCAGCTGCTGGCTCCGGGCACGGCCTGGAAATGGGCCGGGCTGCTCACCATCCTGTCGCCCCTGCTCATCCTGAGCTACTACTCCGTGGTGGGCGGCTGGTCGGTGGAATTCCTGTTTAAGTCGCTGTCGTTCACCTTTACGGAGAACGCGTCGGAAGCGGAGGTTTCGGGCTATTTCGGCCACTTTATTTCCTCCACCTGGCAGCCCATCCTGTCGCATACTTTATTCATGACGATGGTGGCCGGCGTGGTGCTGGGCGGCGTGAAAAACGGTATTGAGCGCTTCTCCAAGGTGGCCATGCCGCTGCTGTTTGTGCTCATTCTGTTTATTGTGGGCTATTCGTTAACCCTTCCGGGCTCCCGCGCAGGCGTGGAATACCTGGTGAAGCCGGATTTCTCCCGCCTGAACGCCGATGCCTATGCCGCCGCGCTGGGACAGGCCTTTTTCTCCCTGTCGCTGGGGGTGGGGACTGTGCTCACGTATGCGTCTTATGTGAAGAAGGAGGAGAACCTGGTGGTTTCCGGCGTGGGAACGGCGGTGAGCGACCTGCTGTTTGCCATGATTGCGGCATTTGCCGTGATGCCGGCCGTTTTTGCCGCAGGCATCGAGCCGGGCTCCGGACCCGGACTGGTGTTCCAGACGCTGCCGTACATCTTCAACAAGATGTCTCAGGCCATGCCCATCACCAGCGCCCTGGTTTCCATCGCCTTCTTCCTGACCATCCTGGCGGCGGCGCTCACATCGGCCATCTCCATGCTGGAAGTGGGTGTGGCCTATCTGGTGGACGAGAAAGGCATGGAGCGGCGCAAGGCCACGTTGCTGCTGGCTTTTGGCACTTGGCTGCTGGGCGTCCTCTGCTCGCTGTCCTTTGGTCCGCTGGCCCATATCAAATTGCTGGGCCTCAGCTTCTTCGACTTCCTGGACGCCCTGTGCTCCAACTGGCTGCTGCCGCTGGGCGGTGTGCTGTTCACCCTTTTTGTGGGCTGGAGGATGTCCAAGGCCGATGTCCGCGACGAGCTCACCAACGGCGGCACCTGCAACGTCCGCCTCTTCGGTCTGGTCTATTTCCTCATGCGCTACCTGGCCCCCATCGGCATTGTGGTGGTGTTCCTGAGTAATTTGTTCTTGTAGGGGGGCTGTAGGGGGCTAATTGCCCCGAGGGGTCCACTCCCCTAAGTTTCCTACGCCATCGCCTTGGAAATTATTGAAAAGTATAAGGACCGCCCAGGGGACAGCCTGCTGCCCTACTCTGGCGTCGGTAGCGGCTTTCTCCGTGTACGTGAACTTGATGATAAGGTGGAGGTTGTCAACGATACCAAGAAGAAGGAGGTCATAGTTACTTTCTGGCGAGAAAGTAACCAAGAAAGTGTCATAGTAACGGAGAAAAGTAACGGAGTTTCTAAGAAAAGTAACGAACCTGAACAAAAAGTAACGGACCGCGGTAACGGAGTAACGGAGCAGAGTAACGGAGCTAAAACAACGAAAGATAAGCTGACAGGAAAAACCAATGATATTATTAATTTTTGTACTGTTCCAAGAACCGCAGGCGAAATACTTGCAAGAATGGGGTTGACAAATCAAACAAAAAACAGAAAGAAATACATCAATCCTTTAGTTGATGCAGGGCAGCTTAAACTGACTATTCCGGAAACTCCGAATGCTCCCAACCAGAAGTACGTGAAGGTATAGTCCAACCCGAAAACTTGCACAAACCAATTATTTTACAGAACTTTGTATCGCTGCACGGCATAAGTCCATGCAGCGATACATATTTTTAAACCTTTAATTCTGGCTCGATATGAAGAGAGAGATTTGTGTGCCGGAAGTGCCGGCAAGCTAGACGCGGTCTTTACCATCATCACCGATGACCAACAAGAGTCATATCTCTGATATCTTTATCCCGTCCATAAGTGGGGGTAATTCGTTAATACACAATAGTTTATTTTTATGCTGCGCGGTCGACATTGCGTCAACCGTGCTAGAATTCTATCGTATTATTCCTGATATAACGATTAAACAATTATAAAATGAAAAGAGTTCTATCAGCCCTTGCAGCCCTCGCGCTGCTGTTTGCATGTACCCCGGAAAGCAATCCGCTTACCGGCATTGCCCTCACTGAGCACGAAATCACCTTGGAGAAGGGTGGGAACAAGGTCTTGGAGGTAAAGTTCACCCCGGAGAACGCCACCAATAAGCTTCTTACCTGGGTGAGTTCGAATCCATCCATTGTAACAGTCACGGACGGAGT
>DFFY01000070.1 GCA_002371115.1 Bacteroidales bacterium UBA3764 | reverse complement strand
TAGAGCGGGTCGTTGGAGGCGTTCAGGGAAGCGCCGCCACGGATACGGACGGTTGCTCCGGAACCCGGCATACCGTTACCGCTGGTGACCACGACACCGGCGCTCTTGCCGCGAAGCAGGTCCGCCGGGCTGGTGATGGCACCCTTGTTGATTTCATCGGCCTTCACGGTGGAAACCGAACCGGTGAGGTCGCTCTTCTTCACGGTACCGTAACCGATGACCACTACGTCGTCCAGGAATTCAGCGTCTTCTGCGAGGACGATGGTGGCGGGCACGGCGGAAGCCGCGAACGTCTGGGTTGCATAGCCGATGCAGCTCACTTCGATGGTTGCATTGGCGTTGGAAACGGTGAGCGTATAGTCGCCGTCCAGGCCCGTAGCGGTACCATTGCTGGTGCCCTTCTCCATGACGGTTGCACCAATCACGGGGCCTTGGGAATCGACTATCACACCTTTAACCTGGTATCCGCCCTGGGCGAATACGGTAGCGCATGCTGCGAACAGCACCGCGATTGCGGTTAAAATCCTTTTCATTAGTGTGTAGTTAATAGTTTGTTATTTGGTTTTGATGAATTTCACGCTCAGGGCTCCCAGCACCAGGAAAATACCCGCGACCAGGAGCATGGCCGGCTGGCTCCCTCCCACCAGGGACAACACCAGCCCGCCCGTTGCGGCGGCCACAATCTGCGGCAGGCAGATGGTGCAGTTGAACAGGCCCAAGTAGCTGCCCATGTAGGGGCTGCCCTCCAATGCGTTGGTGAGGAGGGTGAACGGCAGGGCCAGCATGGCGGCCCAGGCCGCGCCGATGAGGAAGTAGCTCACAAACAGCAGGTACTGGTTGTGAACGAGGATAATGGAAGCGAAGCCGGCAGCACCGATGAGGAGGCTCACCACATAGGCCAGTTTCAGGTTCTTGAAACGCGGCAGTACGGTAGCCCATACCAGGGAGCCCACGGTCTGCACGGCGAAGACCACGCCCACCCAGTTGCTGGCGGTCTGGTACGCCTCCGAGGCCACGTCACCAGTGTGCCATACGCTATGGGCGATGGCGCCGTTGGTGTAGGTCCACATGTACAGGAAGGCGGCCCACGAGAAGAACTGCACCAGGCCCACCGTCCAGAAGGTGGCCGGCGCCTTGGCGAGGAGCTTCATCAGGCCCTCGGAAGGCTTTTCGGCCTTTTGGGGACTATCCGGCGAGGGGGGGGTGATTCCGTGGAACTCCGCGTACTCCTTGGGCGGCATCTCCTTCACGCGCAGGAAGGTGTACAGCACGCACAGGATGAGGATGGCGGCGCCGCTGTAGAAGCTCCAGATGACACTGTCCGGTACCACGCCCTTGGGGGCGGTATTGGCGATGCCTATCCAGGTGAAGAAGATGGGGAACAGGTAGCCTACCAGCGAACCGGCGTTGCAAAGGAAGCTCTGGATGCTGTAGGCGGCCGTTTTCTGGCGTTCGTTCACCATGTCGCCCACCATCATCTTGAAGGGCTGCATGGCAATGTTGATGGAGGTATCCAGGAAAATGAGCGAGAACAGGCCGAACCACATGGCCATGTTCAGTCCCAGGAACAGGCGGGTGCTGAAGTGCAGGCTGCCGGCGTTGGGCAGGAAAACCATCACCAATACGGCAATGAGGGCGCCCACCAGCAGGTACGGCTTGCGGCGGCCCATCCGGCACCAGGTTCTGTCTGAATACTTGCCGATGAGCGGCTGGACAAGCATGCCCATCAGCGGGGGAAGAATCCAGAAGAAACTGAGCTGGTGCGGGTCCGCCCCCAGCGTGGCGAAAATGCGGCTGATGTTGGCGCTCTGCAGGGCATAGGCTATCTGCACGCCAAAAAAGCCGAAGCTCAAATCCACCAGCTGGCGGAAGGTTAAGTCACGTTTTGTGGACATAGGATTACTAGTTTTAGCCAATATGGCAACGCAAAAATAGGCATTCCCGCGCAAACCTTTAATATATGCGGGCTTCAAACAGGTTGAATGGATATTTTTTTGCGATGAACGGAATAATTGCGTACCTTCGCCCTATGAAAAAATGGAATGTTCATGCGCTTATCCATGGCTTCGCGCTCCTGCACGCGGCTACGGTGGCGGTCTGCGCCTGGGCCGGCATTCCGGACACCCTCCTCCTCACGGCTCTTACCATGCTCATGGCCGTTGTCCTGTGCTACCTGGAAAACCTGACGGTGGACATCACGGTAATGGCGATCATTCTGGTGAACGTGCTGGGCTTCCTGCTGGGCAACCTGGGCGCGGAAATCCTGTTCGCTTCCCTCCCCCCCTCCTGGGACAACATCGTTTCCACCATTGCGGCCACGGAAATCCTGGGCTGGGCGCTGTACCTGTTCGCCCATGCCTTCCCCTTGCGGGATGCAGCCACGTATGACCGCAAACGTTCCTGGAAAAAGCAGCGCTGGAGCCTGATTGTATCCATTTTCACCGTCTTTGGTTTACGGGTCTATATCGGCACGTCCTACCAGGGGAACCTGTTTCAGGAATCGGCCCTTGTGGGCATCCTGGTGCTCATCTCCGTGCTGGTCATTACGCTCATGATCCGTTTTGCCATCAAAATGCAGCAGGAGGCCGCCGCCCAGCGCACACGCCGGCATCAGGCGGAATTCCGCTACATGACGCTCAAGAGCCAGGTGGACCCGCATTTTCTGTTCAACAGCCTCAACGTACTGGATTCCATCGTCCAGGACGGCACGCCGCAGGAGGCCAGCGAGTACATCCATAAGCTGGCCAGCATTTACCGCTATCTCATGCAGCACGAGGCCCGGCAGCTGGTGCCGCTTTCGGAAGAAATCCAGTTTGCACGTACCTACAAGGAACTCATCCAAATCCGCTTCCCGGAAGGCTTGGTGCTGGAGGATTTGATTGGGGCCGATGTCCCCCGCGGCTACATCATCCCCTGCACCCTGCAATTGCTGCTGGAGAACGTCATCAAGCACAACGCCATCGGTCCGGAAAAGCCGCTGGTGATCTCCGTCTCCACCGACGGGAAGAGCATCACCATGCGCAACAACCTCATTCCCAAGGTATCCACGCGGCCATCCACGGGAATCGGCCTGCAATATATCCGCAACCAGTACAGGGATTTGGCCGACAAAGAAATTACGGTTATGCAAAGCGATGCGTATTTCTCCGTAACGGTGCCTATTTTGGAAGAATACAAATAATTGACTATCTTTGCCTTCCTATGAAAACACTTATCATCGAAGATGAACCGCTTGCCCGCGGACACATGATCAAACTGCTTACGGACCAGTTCCCGGAAACGGAGGTGGTGGGAGCGGTAGGGTCGGTGACCGCCGCCGTTCAGTGGCTCAAGGCCAATCCCGCGCCGGAGGTCATCTTCATGGACGTGGAACTGAGCGACGGTGTGTCCTTCGACATTTTCAACCAGGTGGAGGTATCCTCCCCCGTCATCATGACCACCGCGTACGACCAATATGCCGTGCAGGCCTTCGAGGTGCACGCCGTGGATTACCTGCTCAAACCCATCGAGACTGCGGCACTGCGCCGTGCCATGGGCCGCGTAATGGCCGGAGAGGTTTCCAAACCCTCTTCCGAGACCGTACGTTCACTGTTGAAGGAAAGCCGGAAAGAAAAATTCCTCATCCGCCTGAACGACCGCATCGTCCCCATCCGTACCACGGAAGTGGCCTATTTCTACTCGGAGGACAAGAATTCATACATTGTCACCTTGGGCGGTTCTTCCTATGTATTGGACGATTCTCTGGACGCCATTGCAGCAGGGCTGGATCCGGCGGCGTTCTTCCGCATCTCCCGCAGCTGCATTATCTCGGACCAGGCGATAGACAGCGTTTCGCGCCTCATGGGGGGCCGCCTGCGCATTTCCCTGCGCCCGGGCATTCTCTCCGCCACGGACTTCACGGTTTCCCGTGCCCGCGTGGACGACTTCCTGGCCTGGCTGGAAAAGTAGCGCCATCCCGTCCCCATTGACCTGCGCCGATTACTACACCGACCTGCGCCATTGATGCATATCATTACGCGTTTAAGCCCCAAAACGCGTAATGACATGCTTTACCATGCAGGATTTTACGCAAAAACAAGCAAAAACGCGTTAAGGGATGCGCATGTCTACCAGGAACTCAAATCAGGTAAACGCAGAAGCCCACGCCCAGAAGCAGGCACAGGAGGAAGGTGGACAAGACCAGAAGCGGCAGGGCAGGGTCCAAGGCACGGTCTGTGCGCGTCCACACCATTTGCAAATGCTTGATATACAGTGGCAAAGTCACCACCCACATCCAATGCCACCAGGAGGGCCAGCAAAGGAGGCAATAGGCAATGAGGCACGCCCAGCCCAGAGCGATGAGCACCGTCTGGTAAATGCGCGCCCGCTGTCCGCCCAGTTTCAGCGCTACGGTGGTGCGGGTAGCGGCGTCCGTTTTCATATCGCGGATGTTGTTCACATTGAGCACCCCCACGGAGAAAAAGCCAACGGCCGCGCCCGGCAGCAGGAGCTTCCAATGCAAGCCTAAACCATTGGTACACACAAAGTAAGCACCCAGCACAGACACCAACCCAAAGAAAATGAACACGTAAATGTCCCCCTTGGCCCGATATCCGTACGGATTGGGTCCCAGGGTATATTTCATGGCGGCGGCAATGGCGGCGGCGCCCAGCATGAGTACCAGGATGGGCGTCAGGTCCAGCAGGGTGCCAAAAGCCCGCCAGGTCATGGCTGTCCCAAACACCACGCAAAGCCCTACAAATGTGCCGATAAGCAACTTCATCTGTGCAATGGTAAGTCCGCCGCCGTTCAGGCCGTACTGCGGCCCCTGGCGCTCGGCGGTGTCCGTGCCCCGCAGCACGTCCCCCAGCTCGTTGGAGAGGTTGGACAGAATCTGTAAACAAATGGTAGTAAGGACGATAAGCACGGCTGTCCACGGGTCCACCTTCCAGTCGGCCACAGCCAGCAGAATGCCCAGCAGCACCCCGGCCGTGGATAGCGGCAAGGTGCGCAGTCGCATCGATTGAAGAGCAGCTTTCACTTTCATGGCCGCAAAATTAGCAAATTTCCCCTTAAGTGCCATGAAAAGGCCCGATTTCATGGCACTAAGGGGAATAATCGGCCCGAGTGCCACAAAAACGTGCGAAAAAATGGCGCTTGGCGATTTGCGCAAATTGCGTTATCTTTGCAGACTATGAAGAATATCCGCAACTTTTGCATCATCGCCCATATCGACCATGGGAAAAGTACCCTGGCAGACCGTCTTTTGGAACTCACGCGTACGCTGAGCGACCGTGAGATGGAGAACCAGGTGCTGGACGACATGGACCTGGAGAGGGAGAAGGGCATCACCATCAAGAGCCACGCTATCCAGATGGATTACGTGCGGGGTGGGGAGACCTATCGGCTCAACCTGATTGACACGCCCGGACATGTGGACTTCTCCTACGAGGTGTCCCGTTCCATTGCCTCCTGCGAGGGCGCCCTGCTGGTTGTGGATGCTTCACAAGGTATTCAGGCTCAGACCATTTCCAACTTGTATCAGGCCATTGACCATGGGCTGGAGATTATTCCCGTGCTCAACAAGATTGACATGGACAGCGCCCAGCCGGACTTGGTGCAGGACCAGGTGTGCGACCTGTTGGGCTGCGAGCCGGAGGACGTGCTTCGCGTGAGCGCCCGCACCGGCGCCGGCGTGCAGGAGGTGCTGGATGCCATCGTGGACAAAGTACCGGCCCCCAAAGGGGATCCGGAGGCTCCGCTGCAGGCGCTTATCTTTGACTCGGTGTTCAACCCTTTCCGCGGCATCATCGCCTACTTTAAAGTGGTGAACGGCACCATCCGCAAGGGGAACAAGGTGAAATTCTTCTCCACCGGCAACGAGTACGAGGCGGAGGAAATAGGCAACCTGAAACTCAAGCTGAACCCCACCGGAGAGGTGCGTGCCGGGGATGTAGGCTACATTATCACCGGCATCAAAGCGGCCGTGGAAGTAAAGGTGGGCGACACCATCACGCACGTGGAACGTCCTTGCGCACAGGCCATTGCAGGCTTCGAGGAAGTAAAGCCCATGGTTTTCGCCGGTCTGTATCCTGTGGATGCTTCCAAGTTCGAGGAACTGCGCGCTACGCTGGAAAAATTCCAGCTCAACGACGCCTCCTTTACCTACGAGCCGGAGAGCTCGCTGGCCCTGGGCTTCGGCTTCCGTTGCGGCTTCCTGGGCCTGCTGCACCTGGAAATTGTGCAGGAACGGCTGTTCCGCGAGTTCAACATGGACGTGATTACCACCGTGCCCAACGTGTCGTACAAGGTGTACACCACCAAGGGGGAGGTCATTGACGTGCACAACCCGTCCGGCCTGCCGGCACCCTCCGTCATCGACCATATTGAAGAACCCTATATCCGCGCCCAAATTATCTCCAAGGCCGACTTCTACGGTCCTATCATGAAACTGTGCATGGACAAGCGCGGCACGCTGATAGGCCAGCATTACATTACCACGGACCGCGTGGAACTGAATTATGACCTGCCGCTGAGCGAGGTGGTGTTTGACTTTTACGACAAGCTCAAATCCATCTCCAAGGGATATGCCTCCTTCGACTACCACGTGACGGACTTCCGCCCGGCAAGGCTGGTGAAACTGGATATTCTCCTGAACGGAGACCCGGCGGATGCGCTGAGCACGCTCATCCACGAGGACCATGCATACGACTTTGGCCGCAAGATTTGCCTGAAACTCAAGGATTTGATCCCGCGCCAGCAGTTCGACATTGCCGTGCAGGCGGCCATCGGCGCAAAAATCATTGCCCGCGAAACGGTGCGCCAGGTGCGCAAGGACGTGACTGCCAAGTGCTACGGCGGTGATGTCACCCGTAAGCGCAAGCTGCTGG
>DFFY01000048.1 GCA_002371115.1 Bacteroidales bacterium UBA3764 | reverse complement strand
TTCCTCTTCGACCTCTGCCATATCCGGGCATTCGATTATTGGGACTGCCTGCGTTAAATCTTCAGCTTAATTCCCAATTTGGTGAGCCCCCATGCGCAGCCGATGTAAACGGCAGCCATGAGGGCGCATTTGGCTACGCCCACCCAGCCGGTGAGCCAAGGTGCCGGCGTGGGCATCACGGCCACCCAGAGGGCAATGAACAGGTAGGGAATCATGTACACGGTGAGCGTGGCGGTGCCTGCAGGCTGCAGGGGCTTGAACCAGCCGGTCCAGCCTTTGCGCTCCAGGAAACGCAGCACAGTGTAAAGGGCTACGGACAAGGCGCTTACGTAGAGGCACCAGGGAAGCGTGCCCAGGTTCTTGGAGACAATCCAACCCGTGTGAAAAGCCATGCCCAGCACGGCCAGGACGGCTGCGGCGGCAAAACCCAGGCCCAGGCGCTCGGACGGCTTGCGGTCCTGGAGATGCCAGTCGGCCAGGGTGAGCATGAGGCCGCCCAGGCCCATTACGGCACCGTATCCTTTCCCCAGTTGCAGGGCGCCGGCCAAATCGGCCAGGAAATTGGGGCCGATAAACATGCTACCGTCCCGCATGGGTACGACGGTGAGATTGATGAAGGCAATCAATCCCCATAGCAGTGCCAGCACCCAGCTGCGCCCCCGGCAAAGCAGGTAGGCCATGGCGCAGAAGAGGTACATCCAGCCAATCTGGCCCAAAATGCCCCACCAGAGGCCTTCGAAGAGGGCGCCGTCTGCGGAGCGGTACAGCAGCGCCAACCCCAGCAACAACACGCCGCCTGCCACTTTGAACCAGCGGGCCGGTTTCCAGTCCTTGGGATATTGGTTCCAGACCAGGAAGAAGCCTGCTACCATGAGGAAGACCCACAGGGCCCGATTCCCGTCCATCTCGCGTGCCTCCTGGTTGCAGATGAATGCGCCCATGACAAGCAGCGCCAGCGTCCGGCTGAAGATATGCAGCACGGTGCTTTCCGTACTGAATCCCTTGGCAATCCGGCGTTCAAGGGCATAAGGGATGGACATGCCCATAGCAAAAAGGAACATGGGAAAGACAATATCCGACAGGCCCATGCCGTCTTCCTGGGTGGCAAAATGCTCCAGAGAGTGCGGCACGTTGAACACTTTCCAGAATTCGTTCACAAATACCATCAGGGTCATGGTCAAGCCCCGGAACATGTCAATGGAGAGATTTCTTTTATTCATTATAGATTCTTCACTTCGTTCAGAATGACATGCTTCGAATTACTCGGCTGGGGTGTTTACCCAGGTTTCGTTGGCCCAGCCCACGCTGCGGCCGGTTCCGCGTACCTCGCCACGGACGCCTTTCTCCTGCAATTCCCTGAAACCGGGTTCGCCGGGCTTCAGGTCCAGGAAAGGCAGCAGGTAGCAGCCCCGGTCCAGCAGCACTTGCTGCACCTCGGATGCCGGCACTTCGTGCACCTGCCGGCGGCTCTTGACCGCAAGCGCAGCCAGCGCTCCGGCCGCCTGCCCCAGTTCCATCACAACGGGCTGGAGTCGCGTGCCGCCGTTCATTTCCCAACTCACGGAGATGGCCTTGTCTGCCACTATGAAGTCCTCTACGTGAACAGGAATAAGGACGCCCATCGGCACGCTGAAGGAGGGAATCCGTCCCCACCATAAGTGAGCCAGCTCTTCCCGACGGGGATTCTGCACATGATGATGGTCCACGGGATAGTCGCCCACGGCTACGGCGCGGGTGTATAAATCGAACTTATAGGGCTCCTTGGCTGCTTCCACCGTCATGGTGTCGCGTCCGGCAATACGCCGCGCCTCCCGCCAATAGGGAAAGAAGGGAAGTCCGTCCTCGGTGGGATACACATCGTCGGCAATGCCCAAGTTGCTGTATCCCAGTTCTTTCTGTAGGAAATAAACATAGCCCAGCGTCCGTTGCCTGGCCAGCTGTATCACGGAATCCCGCGCTGGAGGCGTCATGTCCAGGTATTCGGCAAAAAAGTCGTTGGCGCATACCGGCCAGTTGAGCATGATATGCCCGTCCGGCAGCCGTCCGTAGGAGAGCATCATGTCCGCACTCCAAAGCTGCTGGCCCAGGGGATTCTTGCCATCCACATTGGTCGCTAGCGGGTTGTCGCAGCAGTTGAAATACAGCGTGCGGTCATAGCCCTCCGGCTCCTCCATGGATACCGGACGGTCATATTCCTTCACAATGGCAACGTAGGTAAAATCCTGTGCCGATACCCGGTCCCGGAGTTCCTCACAGCCAGCTGTTTCCGCCACCGTGCCCAACTCCGTACCGTCCACAAGTACCTTCGCCTTAACCCGCGTGCCGTCCGAGAGGGAAAGTTCCCAGCCCCGTTTTATTTTGGTAAGGCCGATAAGCCCGGTGCGGAACCGAAGGTCCACGCCCGATTCCGTGGCCATATTGTGCAGCACTTCCGCTCCTGCGGCCGGGTTGAAGAGAATGTTGGACACCCAGCCGGATTTCAGCGCTTCATAGCCTCCGTAGCGGACTGCCAGCGAATCCGTAAACTCGCCGAACAATCCGCCGCGGAGCCGGTAATTCCCGTCAATGGCGCTCACGCCGGCACTGGTGAGCATGCCGCCCAGCCAGGGTGTCTGCTCTACCACCAGCACCGAGGCCCCGTCCCGGGCCGCCTCGATGGCCGCCATACTGCCTCCGGTCCCGCCGCCTATCACGACAACATCATAGGCCCGGGTGCAGGAAAGGGCTGTGGCAAGCACCGACAGCCCTATGAGAAGGAAGTTATTTTTCATCTTTCTTGTTTTTCACGGTTTCCGCCAGGGCATCCCGGAAGGCGACGGCGGACTTTCGAATGTCGTACTGCTCCATGGACTTGGCGTGGCGAAGCCCCATTTCCCAGCGCTCCTTGGGGTGGTCCAGCCAGTAGTCTATCCGCTGGGCCAGCGCCTCCGGATTCTCGGCCGGGAACTTGCAGCGGCGGTCCAGGGCAAACTGCGAGGTGCCGCTGTATTTGCTCACGGCAATGATGGGACAGGCGCCCTGCTGCATGGCTTCCATGATGGACAGGCCCTCCACCTCAATGGGGGCGCAGTGCGGGCATAAGTCTGCCTTGGCGGCCAGTTGGCGGAGCTGGTCATGGCTATAGAAACCAAAGTCCGGTTCATAACCAAAGATCCCTTCTTTCCACATCCTCTTGGCTTTTTTCTTGTACCGTTTGCTCTGGGGACCGTTCCCCGCAAAATAGAGCTGGATGCGCTTGGCGTATTTGCTGTAACGCATGGCTTCCATGAGCGTGGGCTGGTCTTTTTCGTGCGAAAGCCGGCCGATATACAGGATATTTAAGGGCCGATTCGGGTCCAGGTAATCCTCCGGCGGGGTTTCTGGCCGGGTGCAGGCCTCCTGGATAAGTCCGTTGGAGATGACGCCCAGTTTGGCTTTGAAGTGGTAGCGGCGCAGGCGGTCCAGCACGGCTTCCGTAGGGCACTGGACAA
>DFFY01000060.1 GCA_002371115.1 Bacteroidales bacterium UBA3764 | reverse complement strand
GCCAATGCCATCGTGGTCAACCAACAGTATTCACTGTTAGACAGTTATCAGGCAACGGTGGGTAAATACTATGAAGCTTTTGTATCTAAGATGGATTTCTCCGATAGTGATGCAGCCGTGACAGAAATCAACCAATGGTGCTCTGATCATACGGGCGGAATGGTGCCGAAAGTGTTGGAGAGAGTCAGTATCGACATGCTCTGCTATCTGTTCAACGCCTTGTATTTCAAGAGCGAATGGAAGTTCATGTTCGACAAGTCGGCCACCTCAGATGAAGATTTTACCAACGGTGCCGGTCAGAAGGTGAAGGTGAAGATGATGAGGCAGGCCGAGAATTACCAGTATGCCGAGAATGACATTTACCAGGTGGTAAACCTCCCTTACGGAAACGGAGCCTTCTCCATGATGGTGTTCCTGCCCAAGTCTGGTTACGGCATTCCGGATATCATCGGCCAGCTAAAAAAGGCAGATTGGAACAATTACCGCCTGGGTATGGGAATGAGCGAAGTGGACCTGTGGCTCCCTCGATTTGAAACCAAGTTCGGCATCAAACTCAACGACATCCTTACAGCGATGGGAATGCCCAGGGCGTTCGATGATACCAGGGCCGATTTCAGCGCGATGTCTCCAGATGCCTTATGCCTGAGCTTTATTCGTCAGGATGCCGCCATCAAGGTGGATGAAGAAGGCTCTGAAGCCGCTGCCGTCTCTTCTGCCGGAGTGTTTGTTACTTCTCCCGGCCCCAACCCCCATGCAGTATTCCACGCCAATCATCCGTTCCTGTATCTGATTACGGAGTCGAGCACTGGAGCCGTGCTCTTTGCCGGACGCTATTGCGGCGAATAGCGCTGATTGTCCACCACTGTCCACCGTGTCCACTCCGTCCACCGGTGGACAAAGTGGACGGAAGGGTTTAGGCCGATGCCGATGATCCGGGCCGATGGTGCCCTGTTCCAGCGGCAGTGCCAGTGCCAAGGTCGATAAAGGAAGCGGTACTTGCTCGTCTGTCAGTTTGGTTCTCCGCTGCGCTCCGCCCCAAACAGCCAGACCAGCAACCTCTATTGCCACCCGTCGCTGTGAGACTGTGTCAGTTGCCGCCACGGCGTCAACCGCCACAGACTCACGGCCGCCCCCACGCTCCATTGGCCCACGCCTCCGGCTCCCGCACTTTTAAGGGAAAAGCGGTGTGCAAGACTGTGCCGGAGCAAGTCCGTCACAGACTTGCACCCTCCCATCCCCCCAACCCCAGGGAAGATAATCGTCCGGGAGGCGGAGTACCGGAGCCAGCGTCGGTGCCCTGAATCCGGGCACTTTTACCGTTAGACTTCGTTTGGGGCGAATCAAAAGTGGAGAACCCGAGTATTAACTAGGCTCTCCAACTCGAGAAGTAATCTCAAAAAGGTATATTGATTTAATAATACACTCTGCTTATTTGGTATCTTGGTAAACTAACTTAACATCAACAATATCACCACTTTCTCCACATAATCATAGTGCTTTTGCCTTCATTAAATCTTTTCCGGACAGCGTGAGGACCATATTCCTTACGCCGCCTTTTTCGTAAAAGTAAACTCTCATTACCTGGCCGCGGATGAGGGCCAGTTTGTCAAAGGCGAAGACCATCCTTCCTTCGTTACCGGGGGTGACGGTACCAAGGCCGTAGGCCAGTCTGGGGACGATGGCTTTCTCGTACTGGAGACCGCGCTTGGTGCGTTTGCGGCTTTCAACGGCAAAGCGGGGTGCAGCTATCTCATAGCTTACGGCCGAGGTATTCTCCAGGGAGAGGACCAGTATCAGGACATCGTCCTTTACGAAGATATTCTCGCATAGGAGGGAAATGCCGTAGTCCCGTACGCCTATGTGGTAAAGTTCCTGTGGCCGGCGCGCAAGGCCCTCAAGGGTGAAAGTGGCCGACGGCAAGCCGTCGGCGGAGGAATGGGATGAAAGAAAAAAGGATGAATCCTTCGGATGATGATTCCCGGCGTCAACGCCGGGGAGGGGGCCGGTACCGTATTGCGCGGCGGGGGCGGTACCCATTTGAGCGCTGGTGCGGGTGTCCACCTCCAGGCGGTCGGGATGTTCGCGATAGGCAACGAGGAAGGTGTGCATAGCGCCGGAGGTCTCCAGGCAGGAGATGGTGGTGCAGTGGTTGAAGGCTTCGCGGGCACGGACGGCGACGAAGTCTTTGGAACCGTCCACGATGCGGGCCACGAGGACGCGGTCTCCGAGGCTGAGGTATTTCAGGTCTGAGGCGAAACGAAGGTGGACCACCTGGGAGGTGCTCACGAAAAGGGTGTCTGAAGGCTGTGCAGAGGCGATTCCGGAGCATAGCCACCCAAGCAAAAATATGGCAATCAGGAGTTTCGTTTTCATCGCTTTTCTACTTTTACAAGGTAAAACTCATAGCCGCTCACGACGTTAACGGAGACTTCGCCGGTGGCGCTTTTGGCGATGGTGGCGCCCGTACGGATGACTGTGTTGGCAATGTCGCCCACAAGTCCGCCGAAGGTCCTTCCGGCCGTGGAGATGGCATCGTCGGATGCCTTCCTGGAGTTCTTGGCGGCGGAGGTTTCCGGGCAGTAGATTCCCGGCAGGCCGTCGCCGTCGTATGCTTCCAGAGAAAGAGGGACGATGCGGCCGCTCAGTTCCAGGGAACGGACAGAAAGCTCCAGCCGGTCGCCAATTTTGCAGATGGCCGAAAGGTGCGTATTGGCGGGAATGCTCACGCCGTCCACGGTCAGATCTTCCAGTAGCCGGAGGGTCACGCGTTGGCCGTTCACCAGCTTCTGGTCCCGCACGAACATACAGCGAAAAGGCCGTATGCCCACCTCGGATTCCGATGCGGGCTCATCGTCCAGATAGGAGATAATCCCGTCGGAGGATGATGAAGACAGATCCACACGCCGGGTTTCCGGCTCGGCAGTTTCCTCTGTCGGCTCTTCTGCAGTGCCGCCGTTGAGCACGTCGCGAACCATTTCTGCTCGTTTGCGGTCGTACTCCAGCTTTTCTTCCGGAGTCATCGGCCGGGCAGAAGAACCTCCGCCGGGACGATGGCCGCCACCGGAGGATGCCCGCGGACGGCTAGGCTCCTCAGAAGGAGCAGGAACGCCAAAGGTCCTGGCCACTACGGCTTCATCGGATTCAGCCACGCGGGGCTCGGAGGCCGCTTTCTCAGCAGGGTCCCCGGAAACCAAGGAAACATCCTCTCCTTCTTTTTCATCCTCATCCAGCTCGGCAAAGTATTTGTCGAGCGACACCGCGCCGCGCATAGCGGCACTCTTGGAATCGGGGACTTCCTTGATTTCCCCGTCAGGGACTGTGAGGGTAACGCTGTCGAGGGCGGGCCCGGAGCCACGGCCCTTGAATGAACTCATCACCATCATCACGATGCCCACCGTAAGCATCGAGGCAAGGCCTATGAAGGCCCACATCGTTTTCTTATCTACTGCCATAACACACTGAATGCTTTATATAAATACCAGATGGCCATAACCACCATAATCGCCACAGCGCCATACACTCCCAGGCGCACCCATTTCGAATCCTTTTTCATCGCTTTCTGGTCTCTATCAAATCATTGGAAATCACCTTGAAACGCTCAATCAGCAGCCCGTGCGGATTGGCATCGGAACGCCGCCCTTCAATCACCTGACAGGTACTCACAAAGGAGTATAGGGACACCTTGCTTTCCCGGACCACATACTGCCGGGCATAGGTCCTAACCTGCCAGGGATAAGAGGACGAAACTATCTTCACCGAATCCACCATCATCTGCTGGCTGATGTTGGCCGATACGATGCGGCTGTAATAGCCCTTCTCGGCCAAGTCCTGCGAATAGTCGAATGCGCTGCGGTCGGCCAGATTGAAGGCCCGGTCCAGATTCTCCTGGATGGTCTGCTTCTGGGGAGAGAGCGTGAACATCAGCTCGTGGAAGCGTGTCACGTGGTCGCGGATTTCCACATCCTTGGAGAGGATGGCGTCCGTCTGCAGGGCCAGCAGCAAACTCTTGCCCTGATCTAACACGTAGATTTTCTGGCGCTGCTTTTCGGCAAAAGAGAGAGCCCAGAGGGACACCACCAGCGCAAAAAGGAAGGCTCCGCCGACCGCCACAATCGTCAGCACGCTCTGTCGGCGGAAGCTCTTCTCGATATCTTTCTTTATTCCTAGAATATTCATAATCAACCCTTTTTAATCATCATTGCAGCCGCTTTCTTACCCATCACGGCCATATTATGGGAAAGCGAATCGGCCCCGCTGGACTGAATCACCCAACCGGCCATCGTAGGCACGGAGAGCAGGCAGACCAGTGTCACTGCATCTAACACCAACAGATGCAGCGGCGCCGACATCGTGGGAATGATGGAACTCCCCTGCAGGGCCACCAGCATGGCGCCCTTCAATTTGATGTTCACCATATCCACCAGAGCCGTCAGCGGCACCCAGAACGATATCTGGATGTAGCGGGCCAGCCAGCCTTCAATGTTGGAGTCAAACGTAGGAATCAGCGAGAACGCGAACACAAACGGTCCCATCAGTCCCAGCACAATCAGGAACACGCTGGACACCATCGTCAGGATGTACTGCTCCAGCTTCACGATGATGGAAATAAGGGCCGATAGGATGCTGCCGGTATCGTTTACCACCTGGCCAATCTTTGCACTCACAAAGCCTTTTACACCACCCCAGAGGCGCTTGAAAAAGCCGGGCTTCTCGCCGCCATTGGAAAGGGCCGTCTCGGCTATTGACTGGGCAATGGCAGAGCTTTGATAAGACAGGCCGTCCACATTCTCCGTGGCGTTCTCTCCCTCCATCTCCTCTTCAAAGGCCCCCAGCAGAGAGTCCTTTTTTCGTGCCTCTTCCACGGCGTCGTATATCTCGTTCACCCGGCCCATAATGCCGTCACGGTCGGTATCCACCGCCGCGCAGATGCCTTTGGTAATCAGGTGTGTCACATAGTCGATCGGCGTCAGTACCGTGGTATAGAAACTGCACGTCAGCATCAGCACCGCGCCCGTCTTTATCACTGCCGCCATATCCAGACGGCCATAAGGCTCGTTCATCATCCGGTTGTACCAGTCGATGATACCGAAACTCGCGGCAATACAAGCCACGGCGCAAGCCAAGCTGTAGATGGCGCTGTGGTCGGCGGTGAAGATTTGCATCTTGATTTCCTGCATCATTTCAGGATAGTTGAACTGTATCATAGGCTTAGTACTTTATTCGGAAGGTTTCGTCAAGGCTCTCTACGGCTTCGGCCATCCGGATACCGGCGTCGATGTCCTCGTAGGAGCCCTTGATATGATAATACATAGCGGCGCTGGCCTTGGAGACTTGCCGGTCACATTCCAGCAGGCCCTTCAACCGCTCCTCCTCGCTCACCTGAGACTTGCGGTCCAGGAACTCCCGGGCCCGCTTCACTTCGCGGGAGGCATACAGCAAGTACTGGAAGCCCTGGTTCATCAGGGAGCGTCCGCGGGCATAGGTAATCTGGTTCCCGTTGATCTTCTTCAGGGTCTCCACATAGCGGGTAAACATACGGGCAATCATCTCGTAGTTCTTGGCAATCCGGATGACGGACTGTGCCTTGTAGATATCGCTGCGCACTTCTTTATAGCGCTTATCGGCTTCCTGGAGGAATTCCAGCTGCTCTTTGGCTACGCCCAGATTCTCCAGAAACTGCTCGGTATTGAGTACCATATTGTCCCCGTCCTGCAGGAAGGAGAGCACCGCCTGCGCAAGGTTGGAGGCGTCAAAAGTGGCCCACTGGGCCGATGCCCGGGGCGCTGCCGCCATCATCCCGATGGCGCACAGCATCATTGTAATCCATCGCTTCATTTCACCAACTTTTTAATGGCTTTGATATAACTGCCGCCGCTCTTGGCGACAGCAGTGGCAAGCCGTTCTTTGTCCCTCTTCTGGGAGGAAAAAGCAATCTGCTCCTCCCGGGAAACCTCCAGCCGCATCACGAAACTCTTCTTGTTCCCCAGATTAAAGAACACCTCTCTTCCGGCCGCTCCGGGAAGACGGAGCCTGTTCATCGACAGCACCATTCCCTTATCGTCCTCACTCAGTCCCAGAACCCCGGCCAGTTCGTCGAACTTGTTCACGTACTTGGTCTGGTCCAGCAGAATCTTTACGCCAGAGTTCTCCACTATGGTATCCTTGATGATGGGCGAAGAAGTGATATCATTCAGCTCCTGGGTCACCACCATTGCGGCGGTCCGGTGCTTACGGGCGGTCTTCCACAGTTCCAACATATAGGTGGCCATCTGACTGCCCATAATGGCTTTCCAGGCTTCCTCGATACACATCACCTTGAAGTCGGAGTTGGAGCGCATCTTCTCGTTGAAAGCGTCCATTATCACCAGCGTGGTGATGGGATAGACTATCTTATCGTCCTTGATGGCATCAATCTCGAACACCACAAAACGGTCATTCAAGATGTCGATGCTCTCGGCTGAATTCAGAAGATAGCCATAACTGCCGCCCTGGTAGAACTGCTCCAGTGTAAGGAGGTAGCTCTTCAGGTCGAAGTATTCCTTCTCCACACCATCCCGGGCCAGCTGCCCGGAATAGGTATCCCGCACGAACTCGAAGTAATGGTTGAACACCGGGTCGGAGTCCTGGTCCCACTGGCCCAGGAACGCGTCCACGCTACCCTTGATGAACTTCAGCTCCGCGGTGGTGACCGCCTCGCCGTTGCGCCAGAGCACGCACATCAGCGTGTACAGGAAGTCCAGCGCCTGGGCATCCTCTTGGAAGCGCCATACGCTGCGGAACGGGTTGAAGGATATCGGCTTGCCCTTCTCGAAGGTGTAGTAGCTGCCGTCCTTACCGCCTGACTCCTCGCGGATGATATGGCAAAGAGCCCTGTAGGAATCGCCCACGTCTATCAGGAAACAGTGCTGCCCGGCTATGTAGCAGGCCCGCAGGTACTTGTTCATGAAGAAGGACTTGCCGGAGCCGGAAGGGCCCAGCAGGAACACGTTGTAGTTCACGATGAGGCCCTGCTCCAGGGCCATTTCTTGTATGTCAAACCTCAGCGGTATCAGCCGGATACGGTCGCTCATCTTGAGCACCCCGCCAGGAATCCCCGGCTCAAAGCCATCGCAAATCCACAGGCACAGCGCCGGCCGCAACTCCAGGGTCATGTATTCCGTATAGGCCAGGCCGCTCTCGTTGCCGGGGATGCTGGCCCACATCTGCGCCGGAGCGTTGGACATATCCCGCACGGGCACGAGGCCCAGTCTGGAGATAGCCGAAGTAGTCGCGTGCTCATCCGTAGAGAAAACGTTCAGGTGGCAGCGGACAGTTGTCATCTGCTCCACGGAGGCTTTCTCCAGGTATTCGTTAATCTCTTCGGCGTACTTGCGGTTCTGGGCGTTCCGGAGGCTCATACTCTGCATCTGACGACGCTTACTGTCCAGCTTGCCGTGCAGATCCTGCATAGGCTCTTTTACGCAGAACCAGTTCACCACGTGCTCACATTGAAGCCGGTCTCCCAGCTCGTGCAGATAGGAAAGCGCCACGGTAGAATGCTCAGTACTCAGCTCTGGAACCCTCCTGCAGGAAGACACTTCACCGGGCAACTGGTCCAGGTCCGAAAGGAGGTGGCATACCACCCGCTTTCCTCCCATCACCATAGCTCCAGGTTCCACCTGGATATCAGCCAGCTGGTCCGGGCCTTCGTCCGTAAAGTTCAGGTAATCCTGCAGAATGCCGGGACGTCCTTCCACTCCGAAGATATCATCATCGGTAAGGTGTCGCATCTCCAGACCGGCCATCGCTTCAAACTGAGCAGCCGCCTGAAGAGCAGCTCCCACGGCGCTCGTGGACAGCATATCTGCAGATATCCCCAGCAGCCCGGAGCCCGCGCCACGTACGTGTTTCTTATTGGAAAAGCAGAGCCACAGCAGGCACTTGTGGTCCAGGTACTCCCGGCCGTCGAAGTGTCGCTCATAGGCTTCCTCCAGAAAGCCGGTGGCCTTCTCGGCTGTGTACTTTTTCCGCATGAAAATGTCTTGCTTGTGCACCACCGTGTAATCTGGGAGCAGGCCGATGGCGCCGGCCATCGATGCAATAACGGCATCGTACTTATCCTCATTTAAGCGGAAGGACGGCGGGAGCGTCACTTCCCAGCCCACGCAGATGTCTCCGCGCTTGGAAAGAATCACGCCCTCGCTGCCGCTCAGTATCGGGAAGCAGTCCCGTATGTTTATCGTTTCCATACTTTGCTGCGGATTAAGATAAACTTAGGCAGACGCCGCCCGGAGAGGAAGCGAGACAAGCCTTTTTCGCCCCATCGGCCCTGGACTTCCAGAAGGCCCAGATAGGCCCCTGCGCCCAGCAGAAGAGCCGTCGCGAAGCCCACGAACGAGCCCAGCGCACTGCCAAGGATAAGGGAAAAGACCAGGACCGCTCCCAGGGCACACAGCGCCACAGGAATGTAGCGCCCCTGTACGCCAAAGAAGGTGAAAGGCCGGTCCAGATTCCTGTAAACCCTGTACCTCATAGGCCCATATAGTTTTTGATGACTACGGCGGCAATCAGGCAGAACACAATGCCGCCCGCCCAGCCGATGGCCTTCTGGGTGGCTTCGTTGTCGCCGCTGGACATCTTGACGCCCACGACGACCAGAGAGATAATCGCGATGATGGCTATCACGGCCACCACCACGTCATAGACTACCGACCCGGCTCCCCGGATCTGGGAATTGGCTTCATTCAAAAATGAAATGGCATCCTGAGCGAATGCCGAGACATTAACGGCAAGCGTCAGGACGCCAGAAACCGCATATCTCCTACTTCTGTTCTTCATCACTTGATGCGTTTTTATTGATGATACTGTTCACTTCGTCCAAGTCCTCGTACGTCCGGCCGCTCTCGACCGCGTAACGCTCTACCAGGGACTCGGCATCTTCCACCTTCGGCTGGGGCTTGGGTTTGGGTTTCTTCTTACGGGGAATCCGCATGGGAAACTGGATGTCCTTCGCCTTGGGGAAGATTTCATACAAATCAATCTCCTTAGCCATAATCTATCAGTTCGTTAAAGAGTCCTATGATGCCCGGATTCATCTTCCGGATGGTCTTGTCCTGGAAACTGATGGTGGAACGCAGAAAGCTTTCCGAACCGTTCTGCTCCCGCTTCATTCCGATAGTGACTCGCACCTGGTTCTTGGCCACGGTGCAGCCTTTCTCGATAAACCACTGGCGAATGGCATCGTACTGTTCAGGCTTCTCTTTGCCGTGGACCTTGTTAAAGAACAGGATGGCGTCCTGCCCGTTGGCCTTGAATACCGTCGCCAGTGACTTCATAGAAGCGATAATCATAGGGTCTAACTCCACGGGGATAATCACTTTATCCAGTACACCGGCCGTAGCCATTATGCTCACGGGGTCGGCTTTGTTAAGCGAGCCTTTGAAGTCCATAATGATGTAGTCAAAGGCTTCCCTCATCGTGGGGATCTTCCGGGCCAGAGCGTCCAGCTTCTCCGGAGAATGGTCCCGGACGGTGACGATGGGATAGAAGGCGCGTTCGTCCACTTCGGTGCCCTGGCTCTTCAGATACTCCAGTTCGCGCCTGCGGCAGAATGAAAGACTGTACTCCGGACCGTCGAAGTCCATGAGCATAACTCTCTTTCCCAGTTCGTATTTCAAGTACGAGGCAAGCAGCATGTTGAAGGTGGTCTTGCCGGTCCCGCCCTTGGCGGAAAAAAACGATATCACTTGCATAAGCGTCCCAAATTTTCTGACGCAAATGTAAAAGACCGTAAATGGAAAGCCAAATTCCGGAAGGTGCTTTTTGTGGTTTTCCCCTCGCAAAAAGTAGAAAAACCAAATGCCCTGGAAGTGTGTAGGATGGCGTTTTTGAGCATTTTCAGTTGAAAATTCGTATTTTCGCTTTTGCAGAGCCTCCTAACACTGTAACTATGGACCAACCCAAGCAAGAGAGGATGCTTAGCCTCCTCTATCTACTGGCAGGTAACAACTGCGTCACGCTGTATAAAATGATGGAGAGATTGAATCTTTCCAAGCGCTCTATGTTCCGATACTTTGCAACACTCCGGGAACACGGGTACGATGTGAAACTCCACCCCGGGGATATATATCGGCTTGATAGT
This sequence comes from Bacteroidales bacterium UBA3764, assembly GCA_002371115.1. Taxonomy (GTDB): domain Bacteria; phylum Bacteroidota; class Bacteroidia; order Bacteroidales; family UBA932; genus Cryptobacteroides. The sequence goes on along the minus strand of DFFY01000060.1, from coordinate 5,060 downwards.
TATGAGCCTTGTCAGGCAGAGGACTCGGAGCGGATCCTTTTCACACACGAAGAAGCCGTGCTGCTCAGTCATCTGATAGAGACCCTGGACAACACCAATGTAATGAAACCCACGCTTCAAGGCAAGCTGGCGTCGGTTTTCTATCAAGAGACGGTGGCACCATACATCGTCCACCCCTGGAACTCCAAGAACGTGGAAGTGCTGTCGGCGGCAATTCACGACCACCTCCAAATCTACGTCAAGGGATATGAATGCTCCTACAAGGGAAAGAAGAAGGACTATTTGCTGGAGCCCTACCAGCTGAACAACAACTGTATTGACCTATGGGCGTACGACGTGGCCGATGGTCACTGTAAGCTACTGAAAGTGGCCCGTCTGGGAGAAGTGACGCTCCTGCAGAAGGAGTGGGAGTATGAAGACAGGCACCGGCAGAAGACCTATGACGTATTCCACATCGCTGGTGATACGCCATTGGAACACGTGAAGCTGAGGATGGAACTGAAGGCAAAGAATCTGCTGGTGGAAGAGTATCCGCTGACCATGGACCAGGTATACCAGAAAGACGGCTTCTGGTACTGGGAAGGACCGATTTACGGTGTGCTGGGTGCCGGCCGCTTTGTGCTGGGGTTATGCGATGCGGTGGAACTGCTCGAAGGGGAACAGCTCCGGAGGTGGGTCCTGGACCGGGCGAAGGATGCGGGCGTTAAGTTCCGCTAGGTGCGCATCAATTGCTCTACGGCGTCCAAGATTAGGAATAGAGGAAGAAGGAGGAACTTCAGGATGAGCGGTGTGCGGCGTTTTGTTCTCATGGTTGTCAAACTATTGGTTTGACGACAAAAGTATAGCAAAAAATCTGGAATACACAATTTTGGCAAGGTAAAAGTTGGGCAAAATGATATCCCTTCAAACATCACTAAAGGTGTTAACACTATTAATTCGGATTAATACAGAAAAAATCTTAAATTTGTAGGTTAAGTTCCAATAATAAACATTTATAGGAAGTTGTCCGCTTATGGATATTGATAAGAAACAACTGACCGAGGAAGAGATAAAGCTCCGCTATATTACGCCGGCTCTTCAGAAAGCAGGTTGGTCCCTTGATGATATTTCCATGGAAAAATACTTCACGGATGGCCGTGTCATAGTCCAGGGAAAGCAGCACGCCCGCAAACAAGGGAAAAAATATGATTACCTGCTTAGCGTCTCCAAGAATCACCCGATTGCAATTGTAGAAGCGAAGGACAATAACAAGCCTCTTGGTGGTGGTATGCAACAGGCAATGGATTATGCTCAAATTCTGGACATTCCCTTCGCATATAGCTCTAATGGTGATGGCTTTCTCGAACACGACTTCCTGACAGGATCCGAGACACAGGTTTCTCTTGACAACTTCCCTTCGCCTGACCAACTGAAAGAACGCCTATACAAGTTCAAGGGCTATACCCCTAAAGAACTCGAAGTCATAGACGAGCCTTACTACTGGGATCCATATACGAATGTCCCGCGCTACTATCAGCGCATAGCCATTAACCGGACCATTGAAGCGATTGCAAAAGGAGAAAACCGTTGTCTGCTTGTGATGGCCACCGGTACGGGTAAAACCTTTACGGCGTTTCAGATTATTTATCGGCTGGTTAAATCCGGATGCAAAAAGAAGGTCTTGTACCTGGCTGACAGAAATGTCTTGATTGACCAGACAATGGTTCAGGACTTCAAGCCTTTCAAAAAAATCATGACTAAGATTCAGAATAAAAAACTGGATCCAGCCTATGAAATCTATATGGCTTTATACCAGCAGCTGGTCTCTTACGAAGACGGCATTCCTGATCCTTTCACGCAATTCTCACCCGAGTTTTTCGACCTCATCATTGTTGATGAGTGCCATCGTGGGAGCGCCAAGGATGATTCCGAATGGCGTAAGGTGCTAGAGTATTTCAAATCTGCCACGCAAATAGGTATGACGGCAACGCCAAAGGCCGTATCTGGCGCTGACAATCTACGATACTTCAACGAGCCGCTTTATACCTATTCTCTTCGCCAGGGTATCGAGGATGGTTTTTTAGCCCCCTATAGGGTCACCAACTCCTTCATAAATATAGACTTAGAAGGCTGGGCACCAGAGGAAGGCGAGGAAGATATTGACGGAAAACTCATTGAACAGGGGTTCTACCAGCGTCAAAATTTCGGACGGGATATAGCTATTATCAAGCGTCGGGAAATTGTTGCCCGTCGTATCACTAAAATGCTTCAGCAAATAGGCAGAATGACCAAAACAATTGTCTTCTGCGCTGATATAGAAGAGGCGGAGGCAATGCGCGAACTACTGGTTAATCTTAATCAAGACCTTTGCCATAAGGATCCGCGATACGTTATGCGGATTACAGGTGACGATAATGTAGGCAAGAAGCAGCTTGATAATTTTATTGATCCGGACCAAGCTTATCCAACAGTCGTGACTACATCTGAACTGCTGTCCACTGGTGTTGATTGCAAGACCTGCGGCTTAATTGTAATCGATAAAGAAATTGGCTCCATGACCGAGTTTAAGCAGATTATCGGCCGTGGCACTCGCCTGAAAACTGACAGAGGCAAGTGGCACTTTGAGATTCTGGATTTTCGCAATGCTACACAGCTGTTTAAGGATCCCGATTTCGATGGCGACCCTGAACCTGCCGTTCCGTCTAAAGTTGTGGATGGTTACCATCCAAAGCCGAAGCCGGCTGGAGAACTGCACGAGCCGGGAGTCCCATATGGTCATACTAAATACCATGTTAATGGGAAAGACATCCAGATTGACACGGAGAAAGTCTCCTATCTGGGTGCAGATGGTCATACCCTCGTAACAGAAAGTCTGACAGACTTTACGCGAAAAAATATTCGCGGCAAATATGCCACGCTCAATGATTTCATCAATAAATGGAGTGCGACCGAACGCAAAAAAGCCATAGTCGATGAACTTCAAGAATACGACGTTCTTATCGATGCCATTCGGGAATCGAACCCTAAACTGGCTAATGCCGACATTTTTGATATCATTTGCCACGTGGCCTTTGACAAGAAGCCTCTCACACGCCGCGAGCGGGCTAATAATGTTAAAAAGAGTGACTACCTCACCAAATATGAAGGCCTGGCCAGGCAGGTGCTCGAAAATCTCCTTGACAAGTATGCTGACAATGGCATCCTTGAGTTAGAGCGACCTACTATACTCCTTCTCCAGCCGTTCACAAGCATTGGTACTCCGGTTAAAATTATGAAGTTGTTCGGAGGAAAAACCGGCTACGAATCTGCTATCCGTGGACTTGAATCTCAACTTTACAGATATTCCGCATAAACAATGGCAACAAATAACCTCATTAAGTCAATTCAGAACATAATGCGCACAGATGCCGGCATCAGCGGTGATGCGCAGCGCATCGAACAAATGGTATGGATGTTCTTTCTAAAAGTATATGATGCTCAGGAAGAAGTCTGGGAAGTCACAAAAGAAGAAGGATATACTTCCATCATCCCGGAGCAATACCGCTGGCGTAACTGGGCTGTTGACCACAAAGACGGCAAGGCTCTCACCGGTGATGCTCTACTGAAATTCGTTAATGAGGGATTGTTTCCGGCCTTGAAAGAGCTTCCTATAGACGAGAAAACGCCACGTGGAAAAGCCATCGTTAAGGAAGTCTTCTCAGACCTAAACCAATACATGAAAAATGGCGTCTCTCTACGACAGGTGGTTAATGTTATTGATGAAATTGACTTTTCTGATGCCGAAGATCGCCACACCTTTGGAGACATTTATGAGGGTATTCTTAAGGACCTCCAGTCTGCTGGTAATGCCGGTGAATTCTATACGCCACGCGCTCTAACAGACTTTATGGTTCGGACCTTGAAGCCCCAACTGGGAGAATCCTTTGGCGATTTTACCTCTGGAACGGGAGGATTCCTTACTTCTGCACTGAATTACCTGAAACCGCAGGTCCATTCCACAGAAGATGAACGCAAATTCCAAACTTCGGTAATTGGTCAGGAGTGGAAGCCTCTCCCGTACCTACTTTCTATCACGAACCTACTAGTCCACGACATTGAAGCTCCTAATATCAAGCACTGCGATTCCCTGGGGACTAAGATGAGTGACTTCAAGGAAAGTGATAAGGTTAAGGTCATCGCCATGAATCCGCCGTATGGTGGCAGCACTGAAGCAAGCGTCAAGGGTAATTTCCCGATGGATATGCGCTCAAGTGAGACGGCTGATCTCTTTATGGTACTTATCATGTACCGCTTGAAGAAGGATGGTCGGGCAGCTGTTATTGTTCCTGACGGATTCCTCTTTGGCATTGATGGAGCCAAGCTGGCAATCAAGACCAAAATGCTGAGAGAATTCAACCTTCACACGATTATTCGTCTTCCCGGCAGCATTTTCTCGCCATACACCAGCATCGCGACAAACATACTTTTCTTCAATAACGAGAAGGCCCCGGGGTCATCTGCTCAATACAATACCAAGGAGACCTGGTTCTATCGGCTTGATATGCCGGAAGGCTACAAGCATTTCTCCAAGACCAAGCCGATGAAGCTCGAACACTGTAAGCCCATCGAGGATTGGTGGAATGACCGAAAGGAAATCATTGTCGAGGAAGGAGACGAAAAAGCCAAGAAGTTTACAGCAGAAGAACTTATAGCCCTGGACTGCAACTTTGACCAGTGCAAATTCCCGAAGGATGACGAAGAGGTGCTGCCTCCCGCCGAACTTCTGGCAGACTACTTCAAGAAGCGCAAAGCGTTGGATCACGAAATAGATAGGACGCTTGCTGAAATCCAGAGAATCCTTGGTATCGAACTCAATCTTGATAACTAGGCCCTATGAACGGAAAACAGCTTAAAAACAGCATCCTTCAATGGGCTATCCAGGGGAAACTTGTGCCCCAAGACCCGAACGACGAACCGGCATCTGTACTGCTTGAGCGCATTCGGGCCGAGAAAAAGCGCCTGATTAAAGAGGGAAAAATCAAGAAAAATAAGAACGAATCTATCATTTATCGCGGTGACGACAATTCCTACTATGAGAAGTT
>DFFY01000104.1:2091-8014 GCA_002371115.1 Bacteroidales bacterium UBA3764 | reverse complement strand
CTTCTCGTCCTTGTTTTGAGCCTTATTTAAGGACGAGAAGGGTATTTTGGCCCTGTCATCCTTAAAAAAGGGCATTTCTGAGGACGAGATGCCCGGTCAGCGCCGGGCGGGACCAGGAGGGCGCTCAGCCTACAACACGTCCTTCAGGAAGGGACCGGTGACGGAATCCGGGTCCAGGGCCAGTTCTTCCGGGGTGCCCTGGGCCACGATGCGGCCGCCTTTTCGGCCGCCGGAGGGGCCCATGTCAAAGACATAGTCCATGGATTTGAGCACGTCCAGGTTGTGCTCGATGACAATCACCGTATTGCCGGCATCTACCAGGCGCTGGAGCACGCCCAGCAGCACGTTGATGTCCTCGAAGTGGAGGCCGGTGGTGGGCTCGTCCAGGATGTAGAGGGTTTTTCCGGTGGAAGGGCGGGACAGTTCCGCGGCCAGTTTCATGCGCTGGCTCTCGCCGCCGGACAGGGTGACGGCGCTCTGTCCCAGGTGGATGTAGCCCAGGCCTACATCGACCAACGCCTTTAACTTGGCGGCGATGCGGGGAACGGGCTTGAAGAACTCATAGGCCTCGCTGATGGGCATTTCCAGCACGTCGTTGATGTTCTTGCCCTTGTATTTTACCGCCAGGGTGTCTTCCTTGTAGCGTTTGCCGCCGCAGACCTCGCAGGCCACATGCACGGACGGCAGGAAATTCATCTCGATCACCTTGATGCCAGCACCTTTACATTCCTCGCAGCGGCCGCCGGGCACGTTGAAGGAAAACATGCCGGCCTTGTAGCCGCGCACCTTGGCGTCCTGCGTCTCCTCAAAGAGCTGCCGGATGTCGTTGAAAACGGCCGTGAAGGTGGCCGGATTGGAACGCGGGGTACGGCCGATGGGGCTCTGGTCAATCTCAATGAGCTTGTCAATGTACTCCACCCCCTCGATGGCCTTGTACGGCAGCGGACGCTCCTTGGAACGGTAGAACTTCTGCTTGAGGATGGGCATGAGCGTCTCATTCACCAGCGAGCTTTTGCCGGAACCGGACAGGCCCGCCACGCCGATGAGGCAGCCTAGCGGGAAACTGACGTCCACGTCCTTGAGGTTGTTGCCCGTGGCACCCTTCAGCGTGAGGAACAGACCGTTGCCCTTGCGGCGCAGGGCCGGCACGGGAATGGACCGTTTTCCCTTCAGGTAATCCAGTGTAACAGACGGGCCGATAACAGCGTGTGCGGCCGTATCGGCATCCATCTTCTTGCCCTTGAGGAGCGTCGCCAGCGGGGCGTTCAGGCACACGTGCCCGCCATTTTCGCCGGCGCCGGGGCCCACGTCCACCAGCCAGTCTGCGCTGAGCATGGTTTCCGCGTCGTGTTCCACCACCATCACGGAGTTGCCCTCGTCCCGCAGCGCCTTCAGGGAAGCAATGAGCTTGCGGTTGTCCTTCTGGTGCAGGCCGATGGAAGGCTCGTCCAGGATATACAGCACGTTCACCAGCTTGGAGCCAATCTGCGTGGCCAGGCGGATGCGCTGGCTTTCGCCGCCGGACAGCGAGCCGGTGGGGCGGTCCAGCGACAGGTAGTCCAGGCCCACGTCCAGCATGAACTGCACGCGTTCCCGCAGTTCCTTGAGGATGTCCCTTGACACGTTTTTCTCCCGCTGGTTAAACCCGTCCGGAATGGTGTCCAGCCACTTCCGCAGCTCCGTCATTTCCATGGCCGCCACCTCCGGGATGGTCTTGCCGTCCACCCGGAAGCAAAGGGCGTCCGCATTCAAGCGCGTGCCATTGCAAACAGGGCAGGTAATGGTGTCCTCGATATGGTCGATAACTCCGCCCCAGCTCTCCATCTCCGTGAGGTTGCCTTCGCCCACGCGGAAAAGGTCCTCCGAGCCGAACACGAGCAGGCTCACGGCCTCGTCCGGCAGGGCGTCAATAGGGTCGTACAGGCTGAAATTGTATTTGCGGGCGATGGCCCGGATAATATCGAACTTGCGGTTCTCCCGCACCTTTCCCAGCGGGACAATGCCGCCGTCCGCCACGGACTTGCTCCGGTCCGGGATAATGGTGTCCATGTTCACGTCCACAATGGTCCCGAGGCCCTTGCAATGCGGACAGTAGCCCTGCGGCGAGTTGAAGGAGAAGCTGTGCGGCTGCGGCTCCTGCAGGGACAGGCCGCTCTCCGGGTCCACCAGGTGCTTGGAGTAGTGGGACAGCCGGCCTGTCTCCTGGTCCAGGATGGCCACGGAGCCCTTGCCCAGGTTCAGGGCACGGGCCACGGATTCCCGCACGCGGCGGTCGTCCCCGGCGGCGGGCTTCAGGCGGTCCACCACCAGTTCTATGAAGTGGGGTTTGTATCGGTCCAATGCCGTAACGCCTTGCAGCTCAAGGATTTCTCCGTCTATCCGCACTTCCGTATAGCCGCGCTTGCGCATTTGGTCGAAGAGTTCCCGGTAATGGCCTTTGCGGCCCCGGATAACCGGCGAGAGCAGGTAGCACTTGCGGCCGCTGTACTGGCTCATGATGAGGTCCACAATCTGGGCGTCCGTGTAGCGCACCATCTCCTTGCCGCTCTCCGGGGAATAGGCCCGGGAGCCCTTGGCGTACAGCAGGCGCAGGAAGTCGTAGATTTCCGTGATGGTACCCACCGTGGAGCGCGGATTGTTGCCGGTGGTTTTCTGTTCGATGGCAATGATGGGACTCAGGCCGGTGATTTCCTCCACCTCCGGCTTCTCCAGAATGCCCATGAAGTGCTTGGCGTAGGTGGACAGGGTGTCCATGTAGCGGCGCTGGCCTTCCGCATAAATGGTGTCGAAGGCCAAGGAACTTTTACCGGACCCGCTGAGGCCCGTCACCACCACAAATTCCCCCCTGGGAATGGCCACATCTATGTTTTTCAGGTTGTTGGCCCGCGCACCCCGCACCTGTATGTACTCTTTCTTTGCCATAGACTACAAAGATACGAAGAATTTGCCGAAGCGCCGCATTTCTCCAGCAGGGGAATCCGTTGAAGGAATAAAATATCCTAATGACCATTCATAATATACTGAATGGTTCCAGGTAGATAACCTAACTTTGCAAACCCTTATGTTGCTCACCGCCATCATATCGTTCCTGATATCCACGCCTGTCGATACGCTGGCGGCCTCGTACGTGTCTGCCGCGAAGGAAGAAATGCCCGCAGGAGCCTCCGTGACGGCGGTTTCGGCCCTGCAACTCCGGCGGTATGGCGTAAATAATCCCAAGGACTTGCAGGCGCTGGTGCCGGGCGTCCATCTGCCGGACTACGGCGCATCGCTCACGTCCTCCATCTATGTCCGCGGCTTCGGCTCCCGCATGGAAAATCCGGTCGTGGGCCTGTATGTAGACGATTTCCCCATCCTGGACAAAAACAGCTATGACCTTGATTATCTGGACATTGCTTCCGTGAAATTCCTGCACGGGCCGCAGGGGACCGCCTACGGCCGCAATGCCTTGCAGGGCGTATTGTCCGTTCGGACGGAGGCGCCGGACGGCGGGGAACTCCTGCGGGCGCAGCTGGAATATGGCTTGGCGCACCATGTGCGGGCGCAGGTCTCCTGGCATCACGGGGAGCATGCCTTCAGCATGGGCTACAGGCATTCCCGGGGCTGGTTCCGGAATGCGTACAAGGACGCCTGGGTGGACCCTTACAACGGCGGGCAGCTGCGCTGGCGCTGGGACCGGCAGCTCTTGGAGCGGTGGCGCATGTCCAACCTCCTGCAGGCGGGCCTGTCGGCGGAAGGCGGCTTTGCCTACGGACTTTCGGAAAACGGCGTCCAGCAACCGGTCCGCTACAACGACGAGGGCAGTTACCGCCGCCTCACCGTTCTGGAAGGCTTCAAGCTGCATTATGAAGGGGAAAAGATTCGGGTCGATGGCATCGCCTCGCTCCAGTTCCTGGCGGACCGCATGCGCATGGACCAGGACTATACGCCCCGCAGCATTTTCACCCTCCAGCAGCAACAGCGGAGCCCGGCCCATACGGTGGAGGTCATCGTCCGGCCCAAGCGCCGGTTCAAGCACTGGAAGCCCGTGAGCGGCGTCTTCGCCTTTTTCAAGTACAACCGTCTGGAGGCGCCGGTCCTATTCAAGCGCGACGGTATCCAAAGCCTTATCCTGGACAATGCCAACAAGGGCATTCCGGAGAGCATCGGCACGCTGGATATTCCTGACAATGAATTCCTTATCGGCAGTAATTTCGATATTTTTACCTGGAATGCGGCGCTGTATCACGAGTCGCATTTCCCGGTGGGCGACTGGCAGTTCACCGCCGGCCTCCGCATAGACTACGAAGGTGCTTCCATGGCCTATGCCAGCACCGCCACGCTGCATTACCAGCTCGTTGGCATGATGAGCGCGGCGCGTCCCTTTACCGACCGTTACAGCGGTACCCTTTCCCATGGCATCCCGGTTATACTCCCCAAACTGGCTGTGGAATACAGCGGTTTTCCAAATACCAGGATATATACATCGGCCACCAAAGGGTACCGCGCGGGCGGTTTTAATACGCAAATCTTTTCCGACATCCTGCAAAACCGCCTCATGAACAGCATGATGGCCGATTTGGGCGTGCACCTGGATGGTGGCACCTCCTTTGGGGCCGACCGGACGGAATACCAGCCGGAGGAGGCCTGGAACTTTGAGTTGGGTTTTGGCTACCGCAAGGGCGGGTTCAGCGCGGCTGCCAACGCGTTTTACATTACGGCGCTCCGGCAGCAGCTCACGGTGTTTCCTCCGGGCATGTCCACCGGCCGCATGATGACCAATGCGGGCAAGAGCCGGAGTTACGGCGTGGAGGCCCAGGTCCGCTACCGTAAAGGCGGTTTTACGGGCCATGCCGCCTGGGGCTGGAACAATGCCCGTTTTGTTTCTTTCAACGACGGCAACGCCGACTATGCTGGCAAGCGCATTCCCTATAGCCCGGCGCACACCCTGTTTGCCGCCGTGGCGTACAACTGGAGCAAGCTGAGCCTGCAGGCGCACATGCGCGGAACCGGCCCCATTGCCTGGAATGAGGACAATACGCTGATGGAGCCTTTCTATGTGACGCTGGGTGCCCGGGCCAGCGTTACTATCGGCCGTGTGCTCTTGTACCTGGAGGGCGAAAACCTTACCAACACGCAGTACAGGGCCTTTTATTTCAAATCCATGGGCAAGGAGTTTTTCCAATTGGGAAAGCCGATGAGCCTGAAAATAGGAATTCAAATCGACATTATATGAAAAAGCTGCTTTATCTGATAGGGCTTCTGGCCCTTGTGGCCTGCCAAAAGCCCAGCGCTCCCATCGACTATAGCGTGGGGCTGCATTACAAAGGTTCCGTATGGGTGGAATACAATGGCGAAAGCTATGAAAACAAGGACATCGAGGTGAGTTTCACGCTGTCGGAAGACGGGAAAACGGCCGATATCCGAATGAACCGCATCCGTTTTGTGCCGCAAATGCCGGTCACCGTGGACACCGTGCTTCCCGTCATGGTCATCGGCAGCGGCAACAGCTATACATTCACGGCGGACAATGTGTACCCCCACTCGCCGGCCGGCGTGGAGCAGCAGAAGTACCGGATTAACAAGCTGAGCGGCATGGTCACCGGCAACATGCTCAACTTTTCCCTCTACTTTGGCGACTATCCCACCACCTTCACCGGTACGCGGCAGTAGTCCTCGGCCCGCCCGGCGCTACGTTGGAAAAAAAATATGCAAAAGGTTGGCTTTTGAGTAACCAACCTTTTGCACGAGTATTGATGTAGAGTGGTGTCTAATGGCGATTGTATGTCAGTGGTTGGCGGCGTAAAAACCAACCTTTGACAAATGTGGTGCCAACCTTTTGCACTAAGCCAGCGCCTTGCGGTTGCGCTCGTTGTGGAGTTCCTTGCCCTCGGTGGTGTACATGTAGTCCAGCAGGGAGGCATAGTGCTCTTCCACCTTGCCG
>DFFY01000104.1:0-1981 GCA_002371115.1 Bacteroidales bacterium UBA3764 | reverse complement strand
TCATCTTGTTGGCAATGGTGAATTCCTCGTCGCAGATGCCAAGGGCACTGGGCAGCCAGCGCTCCGGGAACATGCCTTCATGTTTGCCACCCTTCTTGTAGGTGTCCACATCGGCCTGGATAAGGTCCAGCATGTAGTCCTTGCCTTCTTGGGAGGCCGGGTCCAGGCCATGCTTCTGGCAGGCCTCTGCCAGGGCGTTCTTGTCCGGCACCACCAGGGCCACGCAGTACGGCTTCTGGTTGTTGTGCAGCACGCAGGCGTTCACCCACTTGGAGGTTTCCGTGAAGTTGTCCTCGAAGCCTTCCGGGCTGTACTTTTCACCGTCGGAGGAGATGAGGAGGCTCTTGAAGCGGCCCACCACATAAAGGAAGTCCGGGTCCTCCGGGCAAATGTAACCCATGTCGCCGGTGTGCAGCCAGCCGTCAATGATGGTATCCGCCGTGGCTTTGGGGTTCTTCCAGTAGCCGGCCATCACGTTTTCTCCGCGGATAACAATCTCGCCCTTGGTGCCGTTGGGCACTTCCTTGCCCTCTGCATCCAGGATGACGCAGTCCATGGGCTTCACAATGCGGCCGGAGGAGCCAAAGCGGGCGTGACCGGTGGAGTTGGCGCAGATGATGGGCGTGGCTTCCGTGAGGCCGTAACCCTGGAACATGGGCATGCCTACGGCGCAGAAGAAGCGCTGCAGCTCAATGTCCAGCAGGGCGCCGCCGCCCACGAAGAATTTCATGCGGCCGCCAAAGCTCTCGCGTACCTTGGAGAACACCAGTTTGTCAAAGAGGGAAACCAGGGGCTTTCTCCAGAAGGTGCCGCCGGTGCCGGCATTGTAGTATTCCTTGTTGTATTTGATGGCGTTGTTCAGGGCAAAGTAGAAGAGTTTCTCCGTGAAACCGCCTTTCTTCTTGATGGCGCCTTCGATGTTTTTCTTGAAGTTGCGGGCCAGGGCCGGCACGGAAAGCATCACGTGCGGGCGTACCTCCGAGATGGCGGTGGGCACGTTGCGCAGCGTTGCCAGGGCGTTTTTGCCGATGGGAACAAAGGCGATGGAACCGCCGTAAATCATCATGGTGTACATGCCGGCCACATGGGCGAAGCAGTGGTCCAGCGGCAGGATGATGAGCATGACATCGCCCTCTGCGATGGAGATGACGGAGTTGCCCTGCTCCACATTGGCGGTATAGTTGCGCTGGGTAAGGAGGATACCTTTCGGGTCCGCCGTGGTGCCGGAGGTATAGGAGATGTTGGCGTAGTCGTCCGGGCCGATGGACTTGTAGCGGGCCTCGAACTCTGCCCGGTGGGCTTTCAGGAACTCGCTGCCCATCTTCTGGATTTCGCTCATGCGGATTTCCTTGGGCTCCAGGGAGGTGTAGTCGAAGGCGGTATCGTCAAAGACAATCACTTTTTCCACGGCGGGGCATTCCGCCAGGATGGCGCGGATTTTGGGCAGATGGTTGCCCGACACCAGAATCCATTTGGACTCCGAGTGGTTGATGCGGAAGATGAGGTCCTTGCCTTCTCCCAGATTCACTGACAGGGGAACGTCCGTGGCGCCGGCGTACAGGGCGCCCAGCTCGGACAGAATCCACATGGCGCGGCTTTCCGACAAAAGGGCAATCTTGTCGCCTTTCTTGACACCCAAGGACATGAGGCCGGCGCCTATGCGGTAGGCTTCCTCGCGGGTCTGGCCTTGGGTAATCTCTTTCCATTTGCCGTCCACCTTCTCGCGAAGGTAAACGTAATTTTCATACTTGTGGGAGTACTTCTCTACAAAATCGATGATGGTAATTCTGTCTGCCATATAAAATATAGGTTATTCAGTGGGGAAGAGGCCATACAGTTCAGCGTCGATTTTGTCGGTGACGAACTGGAAGTCTTCCGGTTTGTTCTCGAATTTGATGTTGTCCACGTCCACCACCAGCAGGCGGGCTTTGTAGTCCTTGATCCAGTCCTCATAGCGCTGGTTGAGGCCGGTGATGTAGTC
>DFFY01000014.1 GCA_002371115.1 Bacteroidales bacterium UBA3764 | reverse complement strand
GCTCCGCAAAACGCGCTCCCGCCTTTAGCAGCAGGCCGATAAGTTCCTGCACAATGTACGAAGAGGCGTGCGTGGAGATTTCCACGGCATCCTCGCCGGTGTAACTGTGCGGCGCACGGAATACGGAGACAAGGACCTCGTCCAGCAAGGCAGGAGTTCCCTCGACTTCGCTCGGGATGACAGGGGAGCCGATCGGTATGACATATACCTTACCGAAATGAATAGTGTAAGCACCTGCATCAGAAACGGTTCCTCGCGCCAATTGAACTACTGCATCAACTATCCGAAAGCAATCCGGACCGCTGAGGCGTACAATGGAAATTGCTCCGGTCCCAGGGGTGGTGGCCGGAGCAACGATGGTGTCCAGATAGAGATTCTTCACTTCGTTCAGAATGACAAGGGAGTGTTCAGAATGACAAGGGAGTGTTCAGAATGACAATATTCCCGGTCAAGCCGGGAATGACATTAATCGTAACGGCCGAACTTGGACATATTGTCTATGAGGTCCTTGTTGGTCTTGAATTCATCCATGTGCTGCTGCATCCAGGTCATGGCCTCTACAGGGTTCATATCGGCCAAAAGCTTACGCAGGATCCAGATACGGTTGTTGGTGTAGGCGTCGTACAGCAAATCGTCCCGACGGGTGGAGGAAAGTACCAGGTTCACGGCCGGGAAGATGCGCTTGTTGGCCAGGTTACGGTCCAGCTGGAGCTCCATGTTGCCGGTTCCCTTGAATTCCTCGAAGATGACGTCGTCCATTTTGGAACCGGTTTCCGTCAGGGCCGTGGCCAGGATGGTGAGCGAACCGCCGTTCTCAATGTTACGCGCCGCACCGAAGAAGCGCTTGGGCTTTTGCAGGGCGTTGGCATCCACACCACCGGTGAGCACCTTGCCGGAAGCCGGCTGCACGGTGTTGTACGCACGAGCCAGGCGGGTGATGGAATCCAGCAGGATAACTACGTCATGGCCACATTCCACCAGGCGGCGGGCCTTGTCCAGAATCATGTTGGCCACCTTGACGTGCCTTTCGGCCGGTTCATCGAAGGTCGATGCCACTACTTCCGCCTTCACGGAGCGCTGCATGTCCGTCACTTCTTCCGGACGCTCGTCAATGAGGAGAACAATTTCATACACCTCCGGATGGTTGTCTGCGATGGCGTTGGCGATGGCCTTGAGCAGCATGGTTTTACCGGTTTTGGGCTGCGCAACAATGAGGCCGCGCTGTCCCTTGCCGATAGGCGTGAACATGTCCACGATGCGGATGCTCTGGTCTTTCTCGTGCCCATGCCCCAGGAGATTGAATTTCTCCGTAGGGAACAGGGGAGTAAGGAAGTCGAACGGAACGCGGTCCCGCACAAACTCCGGTGTACGGCCGTTGATAAACTTGATTTTTACCAGCGGGAAGTATTTGTCGCCTTCTTTGGGAGGACGGATTTCTCCGGTGACGGTGTCTCCGTTCTTGAGGGCATTCTGCTTGATTTGCTGCTGGGAAACGTAAATATCGTCCGGCGAATTGAGGTAATTGTAGTCCGAGCTGCGCAGGAAACCGTAGCCGTCCGGCATAATTTCCAGTACGCCGGTGGCCTCTACTGAGCCTTCAAATTCAATGCGTTGCGGCTTCTGCACCTGCGGTTGCTGCTGAGGCTGCGCTTGTGACTGCACCTGCGGCTGTTGCGGCTGGCCATTGTTCCTTTGCTTCCCGTCCCGATGTCGTTTGCCTTCCACCTTGGGCTCTTCTTCTTTCTGGGCTTCGTCGTCCTTCAAATCGTCAAAGAGACTGTGGATGAATTGCTTACCATCTACAGCAGGCTGTTCTTTGTTTTCTTCCGGCTTCTTTTCCTCCTTCTTTTTCTCTGCCGGAGCAGTTTCTGTGACAGTGTTTTCCGCTACGGCAGCAGCCTTGGGTTTACGGCCGCGCTTTTTGGGCGCCGGTTTTTCTTCTGCTGCTGGCTTTTCTTCCACAGCGGCAGGCTTGGCTTCTGCCGGCTTTTCCACGACAGGTTTTTCCACGGCAGGTTTTTCTGCAGCAAGTTTGTCCGCCTTGCGCGGGCGTCCGCGTTTTTTCTGCTTGGGTTGTTCCTCCGTAGGATTCTGGGAAGCGATGGTGGCCTGTGCATCCAAAATGGCGAACCCAAGCGTATGCAGGTCCATTTTCTTGGCTCCTTTGATATTCAGAGATTCACCGAGGACTCTGAGTTGCTCCTCGCTCATCTCATTCAGCTCTTGTAATTTATAGGGCATAAAATGAAAGATATGTTTTCTGTAAAAAAGTGGCGGCCGAGCGGTTGCCGTCACAAAGATAGACAAATTATTTGAGATTGCAAAATTATCGCAGCAGGTTGTCCATATAGCTGTCTTCCTTCTTGAAGCGAAGCAGGTCCGCCAGGGCAGCCGCATTGGCGGCGATACGGAAGCTGTAGGATTTGTAAGTTCCCATCGGCACCCAGGAAACGGCAATGTTGAAGCAGTGCAGGTCATAAGTGGCACTGATTTGCGTAGTGGTGAATTTCATGGCCATGACGTCAAATCCAGTGGTTGCCTGAATGCTCATGCGGGGCGTCAGCTTGATATTCCCGCTCAGATTGAGGGTTTGCGTGAATTTATTGTTCACCACCAGCTGCTGCGTAGTGTTCTGGTAGGTATAGCTCTTGGAATAGTTGAACGAGTAGCTTACATTCAGCGACCAGGGAGCATTGGGATTCATATAATATACGTAGCCTCCGGGGATGTATTCTCCGGTGATAGGGTGGTAGTAGATTCGCTCATAGGAATTGGCTTCCGAGTTGCCGCCGCTCCCTTTGGTGCCGTCGTTTCCGTTGATGGCGCCCTTGCCGTTCAGGGAGAACGAGGCCGACAGGGAAGCATTGGTCAGGCGTAGCGGAACGCCCGTCACCACAATATTGAGTTTGTTGATGGGGCGTCCTTTTCCGTCGATGGCATACGGGTTAAAATTGAGGTTCCCGCTGATATTCACCTTGTTAAAGAGATTGGTCGATGCCGTTACCCCCACATTCTGCATGCGCAGCGAGTCCGCCAGGAAGTTGTAGCTGGTGTTGATGTTGAGCTGGTCCAGCAATTTCACTTTCTTGGATCCGGTACCGGTAGTGTCCCTGAGGTCTCGCACCTTGGCTTCCAGGTTGTTGCCGAAGCTCAGCGACATGGTGGCACTCTTGCCACGCCCGGGAGCGGATACCGAATTGTGGGTGGAGACACTGTAAATATTGTACTGGCTCGGCGCATGATAAGTGCCCCGCTTGTCATAATAGGCATCCAGCGTGCGCCAGCCGTTGAAGGATGTCCCTTTTTCCGGGCTGAAGCTCAGCGAAAGGGAAGGGGTTATCACGTGGCGGATGGCCTGTATCTTCCGGTGCTTGCCAAAATTGAACATACCATATATACGGGTGCTGGCCGATACACTGCCGGAGTACGTGTGCGTGGCGCCGAAACCGTTGAAGGCCGTCCCCTGATCCGTCACCATCTTCTGGGCCATCACCTGGTTGCCCTCCTTGTCCGTCACCAGGACGGGATTGCCTTTCTCATCCAGCTCGGTTTCCAGGTACTGACGTCCTTTGCTGAACATCCAGTTCATGCCATAGGATATGCTTGGCGTCACATTGATGTACTTGAACAGGGTAAAATTGGGCAGGCCTATCTGGAAATTGTGCGACATCCCATTCTTGAGTTTCTGCAGCGCCTTTACGCCCAGGGAATCGCCAAACTCCTTTTCCCGGTATATGACACCGGCCTTGTTGGCCTTTAAGACATGCTCGCCGTCAACCATCTTGAAGTCCTGCAGGTCGCGCATCTTGAAACTGATGTTGTTCTGCAGGGATGTGGAATAGCCAAAGGATATTTTCTCATAAAACTTTTCCTTGCCCACCCGGTTTTTTTGCTTGAACGGATAGAAACGCGTGACGCTGAAGGTCACGTTGGGCAGGGTGAAGGAATAACTGGAATCCCGGGAATTCTGGTTATGGATGGCATTCAGGCTCAGATTGAACTTGCCGTTCCAATTGTGCGAGTAGGAAATGGAGGAGCCAATCTGGTTTTGCTGGGCATCCGTCACGGAACGGGCATTGTAACGGTTGTTGGTGGGGGAGGTAAAGTTTACCGAAGCGCTGAACGTGGTCCCGGGATGGGACTTGGAGTCCTGCGAGTGGGACCAGCGGAAGCCAAAGTTCTGCGCCTGCACGAAGTCCGTGCTGCCCCGCTCACCGGTCTGGTCATTGGAGAAAGTAAACGACAAGGTACCGTTGAACTTGTAATTCACTTTGTATCGGGAGTTTACATCTACAGACCAGGAGCCCAGCGTAAAATAGCTTCCCGTCAGGGAGAGGTCAAAATAGTCCCCGAAAACAAAGTACATACCCATGTCGCGGATAAAGAAACCGCGGGCTTGTTCCTCGCCGAAGGTGGGCATCAGCAACCCCGTCGCCCGGGTGGGTTTCTTGGGCACGAAACCAAAGGGGAGGCCGATAGGGATGGGAACCCCCGCCACGACAGGCCATGCCGGGCCGAAAACCGTTTTTTGCGAGGGTTTGGTGATGACCTTGGCCAGACTAAGTTTCAAGTAATAGTGAGGGTCTTCCAAATCGCAGACGGTATATACGCCGTCCCGCATGTTGATGGACTTATCCGGCTGCATCTTGATTTTCTTCCCCTGCAGGAGGCCTTCCGACTCCTTGGTGACCATATTGGTAATGCGGGCCTTCTGGGTGTTGAAATTGTAATAGAGCTCGTCCATTTTGTAGGTTTGCCCGCTTTCGGTCATTTCCGGAAGCCCTTCCATTTCACCGGTGGCGGGATTCTTCCGTCCGCAGGCATGCACCGTATTGGTTTTCATGTCGTACTCCAAATAATCGGCCGTAAGCTTCATGTTCTGATAGGTGACCGTAGCGCCGCCATAATAATAAATCATGCGCTTGCCATTGCTGAAATCCGTGATGATGGAGTCCTTGGCAGTAGTGAAGGCCGGCCGCTCCAGGGAACTTTTGTGCAAGAGGTCCAGCGAGTCCGCCCGGGCGGCGGCAATGGAATCGGACCGATGGAGGGAATCCCCGACGGCGGTGAATGCGGAATCCCGCAAAGATGTGCCGGCATCCCGCAGGGCCGACAGCGTTGAATCCGGCAATTGGCGGAACCGGCGCGCCTGCAAATTTGCCGTGCCGACGGTGAGAAGAAGCACCGTCAGAACAAGATATTGCAGGAACGTCCTTGTCATTTACGAGATTTTTTGCTAAATTTGTGCAATAAATATAAGGTACAAAATTACGACTAATTCCACAATTTTCAAAACCGAGCTACCATGAAGATGTTCTTCTGTCGCTATATATTTGCCTTTTTTGCCGCATGTATCCTTGCAATCCCCGTGCCTGCACAGAAAAAGGGAGCCGATATACGCTTGAAAACGGTTGTCATAGACCCGGGCCATGGCGGCAAAGACTCAGGTTGCATCAGCAGGGACGGAAAAACCTACGAGAAAAACATTACGCTGGATATCGGCAAACGGCTTGCCCTGAAAATCGCAAAGGCCTATCCCGACGTAGAGGTACGGATGACGCGTTCGGAAGACGTATTCGTGGAATTGGAAAACCGCGCCGTCTTTGCCAACAAGACGGGCGCCAACCTGTTCATTTCCATCCATGTGAACTCCGTGGAAAAGGGGACCACGGCCAACGGCTATTCCATCCACTGTCTGGGCCAGTCACAGCGCAAGGGGAACGACCTCTATTCCAAGAACCTGGACCTGGTCAAGCGTGAGAACGCCGTAATCATGCTGGAAGACAATTACGAGACCAAATACCAGGGCTTCAACCCCAACGACCCGCAGTCGTCCATCATCTTCAGCCTTATGCAAAATGCCCACCTGGGCAACAGCCTGGCTTTTGCGGAAGACGTAGCCAACGCCATGGGCAACAAACCCATCCGCAACAGCAGAGGTGTCTCGCAGGACCCTTTCTGGGTACTTTGGCGCACCGCCATGCCCTCGGTGCTGGTGGAAGTGGGATTCATCACCAATCCGGATGACCTGGCCGCCATGCGCAGTCCGGAAGGCCGCGACGCCATTGCCGACAACCTTCTGAAGGCATTCGGTGTATTTAAAGTACGGTACGATGGTTCCATGCAGGTGGAAGGAGCGAAGGCCGCCCCCGCCGCCGTGCCAGAACAGCCCCAACAGCAGACGGAACCTGCCTCCAAGCAGGAAGAAGAGCCCCGGCAGGAAGCACAACAGCCGGCACCGGAAAAAGTGCAGGAAGGCCCCCTCTACGGCGTTCAGGTCCTGGTAACGTCCAAAGAAATGGCCCCCACGGATCCGTTCTTCTGCGGTTACAAGCCTGTAATGGTAAAGGCGGGAAAAATGTATAAATATATTATAGGAACCTCCCATTCTCTTAAGGAGGTCAAAAAAAATTACGCCAAGTACCAGCAAAAATTTCCGGATAATTTCATTGTAAAAATTGAAGAAGGGAAAACCTCGCCCGTTCATTGATTTTTAGGCGCTACAAGCCTGAAAAACAAGGAAAAAACGAAGTTGGCTTATTTTTAATTATTACAAATAAGAAAATTGCTGTCCTTGTACGAAATGCATTTTTAAACGCGTAAAGCGCTCAAATTCAACAATTTTATAAAATTTAATTTTTGCTATTGCCTGCAAAGAATTTATACATAAAAATTTTTAAAAGCAATAGCAAAAACAATTTTTTTTCAAATTTTTTTCCTCCATCTTTGCACTTGCATCAACACCAAAACATCGGAGTAAGCAAGTCCCGGAATGACAGACCAGGAAAGACATATTGCGGTATGGAACAACTGTCTGCAGATCATTGCCAACAACATTGATCCGCAGCAGTACAATACCTGGTTCAAGAGCATCCGCCCGGTTGCCCTGAATGGCAGCCGCCTCACGGTAGAGGTTCCGTCAGACTTCTTCCGCGAGTATCTGGAGGAACGCTATCGGGATTTGCTGCGCCTCACCATCCGCCGTGCCATCGGTGCCGATGCCCAGCTGTTCTACCTGGTCCGCCCGGTTCAGAACAGGGAAGGTATGGTACTTCCGGCCAGCCAGAGCGCGACACCCACCAACAACCCGGTTTCCATCTCCACTTATCAGCCTTCCGGCTCTCCCAGTCCTTTTGTATTTCCGGGCACCCAGCGCCTCCGGATCAATCCGCGCCTGAACCCTGTTTACAGCTTTGGCAACCTGGTGGAAGGGGAGTGCAACAAACTGGGTGTCAGCGCCGGAGAAAGCATTTCCATGGCGCCGGGGAAAACCCCGTTCAATCCGTTGTTCCTGTTTGGCGGTCCGGGTTTGGGGAAAACCCATATCGCCCAGGCCATCGGCATAGAAATCAAAGAGCGCTTCCAGGACCTGCAGGTTCTGTACGTGAGCGGCAATGAATTCAAAACCCAGTACATGGATGCCGTAAAAGGCAACCGCATTGTGGATTTCATCGCCTTTTACCAGCGCATCGACGTCCTTATTGTGGACGATATCCAAGACCTGATAGGCCAGGGCTCCCAGAACACCTTCTTCAACGTGTTCAACCACCTGCACCAGAACGGCAAGCAGCTTATTTTCACCAGCGACCGCCCTCCGGTGGAGCTGCAGAACTTTGAGGAAAGGCTGCTCTCCCGTTTCAAGTGGGGGCTCTCCGCAGAACTGACCCGCCCGGACTACAACACCCGGCTGGAAATGTTGCGCGCCCGCGCTGAGCGGGAAGGCGTCGCGCTCAGCGAAGACGTACTCACTTTCCTGGCCTCGCACATCAAAACCAATTTCCGCGAACTGGAAGGCACCCTTACGTCCTTGGTGGCCTATGCCACCCTGGGGCACCGGGAAATTGACGTGGAACTGGCCCAGAGCGTTACCGGGAACATCGTGGGCGAACAAAGTACGGAAGTTACCATCGACACCGTCGTAAAAACCGTGTGCGAATACTTCAATATCACGCGGGACATGCTTTTGTCCAAAACCCGCAAACGGCAAATCGTTCAGGCACGTCAGATTGCCATGTACCAATGCCGCAACCTCATCCAGAACTGCTCGCTGAGCACCATCGGCGCAGAACTGGGTGGAAAAGACCATGCCACGGTATTACATGCCTGCAGCACGGTACAAGACTTAATGTCCACCGACAAACTGTTCCGACAGTGGGTGGACGACATCGAGAACATGATTGTGGTTCCCGTTGAACGTTAAAAGAAGAAGTCCGGCCGTTTGAGCCGGACTTTTTGCTTTTTGTACAAATTTCCAGCAGACACTTCCATTTCCCCCATTTTTTCATTATATTTACGAATTGAAAAAAATACCGATTATGAACGCAACATCCGTACTCGAATACTTTAAGGAAATCACCCGCATCCCGCGTGAATCCGGGCATGAGGGTCCCATGATGGAATACCTGCAGCAGTTCGCCGCCCGGCACAACCTGGCCTGCAAAACGGACAAGACCGGCAACGTGCTCATTACCAAGGAAGCCAGCAAGGGCAAGGAGAACGTGCCCACCCTGGTCCTGCAAGCCCACCAGGACATGGTATGTGAGAAAAATCCGGATTTTGCCTTCGATTTTCTCACCCAGCCCATCCCGTATGAGATAGAAGACGGCTGGATGATAGCCAAAAACACCACGCTGGGGGCGGACGACGGCATCGGCATAGCCGCCTGCCTGGCCCTTTTGGCCGGAAACGAGCCCATGGGCAAGCTGGAATGCCTGTTCACCATCTCGGAGGAAACCGGCATGGACGGCGCCTTCGGCCTGGAAGAAGGTTTCTTCAGCGGCAAAATCCTCATTAACCTGGATTCTGAGGACGAAGGCCAGATGTTCATCGGCTGTGCCGGCGGCATGGACACCACCGCCACCTTCAGCTTTGAACGCGAGCCCCTGCACAAAGGCTACAAAACCCTGAAAATCGCCGTTACAGGCGCTCAGGGCGGTCATAGCGGGGACGACATTAACAAAGAGCGCTGCAACGCTCTCCAGCAGCTGGTGCGCTTCCTGTACACGGAAATGCAGTACGACTTCCAGCTCATCACCCTGGACGGCGGCAACAAGCCCAATGCCATCTGCCGCCACGCAGAGGCCGTCCTGGCCGTTCCCGCAGACGAGCTGGAAGAGATGCAGGAGGACGTAAAAGCCTTCAGCAAGCTGCTGGAAGCGGAATTCTCAGCCTCGGACGCCGGCGTCAGGGCCACCTGCAGCCCGGTGGAATGTGCCGATAAACCCATCGCGGAAGGGGACGCCGCCAACCTTATCACCACCCTCCTCGCGTGCCCGCACGGGGTAGAAAAAGTTTCTGTCGATATTCCCGGCCTGGTGGAAACATCCACCAACCTGGCCGCCGCCCATATCAAGGAAAATACGCTCACCGTCATTACCAGCCAGCGCAGCTCGGTGGTCTCCGAGCTCCACGCCATGGCGGAAAAAGTGGAAGCAGCATTCTTCCTGGGCTCCTTCGACGTGGAGCACCACGGCGAATATCCCGGGTGGAAGCCCAACCTGAATTCCCGCATCCTGGAGCGCACCGTGGCTTCCTACAAAAAGCTCTTCGGCCATGAACCGGAGGTAAAAGCCATTCACGCAGGCCTGGAATGCGGTTTGTTTCTGGAAAAATTCCCGGACCTGGACATGATTTCCTTTGGTCCCACCCTGCGTGGCGTGCATGCCCCCGGAGAAAAACTGGAGCTGGCCTCGTTGGATAAATTCGTAGCTCACCTGAACGACCTTGTCCTGAACTTCGAATGATACAAGTAGCCCCTTCCATCCTGGCGGCAGATTTTCTGCACCTGCAAAAAGACGTGGATATCGTCAATAGCTATGCCGATATTTTCCACCTGGACATTATGGACGGCACCTTTGTGCCCAACATCTCCTTTGGTTTTCCGGTGGTGGAAGCCATCGCCAAGGAGGCCCGCAAGCCCCTGGACGTACACCTGATGATTGTGCAGCCGGAAAAGTACGTGGAGCGCTTCGCCAAGGCCGGGGCGTCCATGATCAGCTTCCATTATGAGGCCGCAAAGGAGGGGAGTGCCGCCCTCATCCGGACCATTCAGGGCCTGGGCGTGAAGGCGGGTATCGTCATTAACCCGGACTGCCCGGTGGAAGCCATTTTTCCGCTGCTGCCTATGGCCGATTATGTGCTCATCATGAGCGTTTTCGCCGGATTTGGCGGGCAAAAGTTCATTCCGGAGAGCCTGGAGCGCATCCATGCCGTCCGCACGGAGCTGGACCGTCTGGGACGCCCGGAGGTACCCGTAGAGGTGGATGGCGGAGTGGGCCCTGCCAATGCGCCAGAAGTGGTGCAAGCCGGTGCCGGCATCCTGGTGGCAGGGAGTTCGGTTTTCAAGGCCCAGGACCCCGCCGCAGCCATTCTCGCCATGCAGAATGCTGACAAAATGGCAGAGTAAACCGGTGGCGTTATTTTTGATAGAACACGGACAAAACAAAATAGCATGATTACACACGATTTACGGCTGCTGGCCGATGCCATTTATGACAAGAAGGGTGAAAATGTGGTTTCCCTGGACCTGCGGTCCATCGACGGTGCCATCACGGATTACTTTGTGGTGTGCGACGGTTCCAACACCACCCAGGTGGGCGCCATTGCCGACAATATCGCAGAAAAAATGAAGGAAGAAGGCCACACGCTCTACCGTTCACAGGGAGAGGGCAACAACTTCTGGATTATCCAGGACTACGGAAACATTGTGGTGCACATCTTCCTCAAGGAGTACCGTGAATTCTACCGCCTGGAAGAACTTTGGGCCGATGTTCCCCGCAAGGAATACAAGGAGCGCCGCGTTCCCAAGGCTTCCGCCGGCAAAACCCAAGAATAATCCATGGCAGAAAAGAAAAAAATAAGTTTCAATTTTTCCTGGCTGTACTTCCTGATTCTCCTGGGAATCGGGTATTTGCTGTTCAACAACCAGCGAAGTTCAGCGCCGGAAAAAATAGAATGGGCGGAAGTCCAGACCATGATTGCGGAAGGCGACGTGGCCCAGATTGATTTTGTGCGCAACGACTACAAAGGCGAGATTAAACTGCGCCCGGAAAAACTCTCCAAGTATGAGAGCAAGTTCCCGGGCGGCAATCCGCCCCGCCGCGCACCGCATTTCTATTTCCTGGTATCGTCAAAATTTGATCCGGAGGCCATCTTTGGCGCACTGAATGCGCAGCTTACGCCCGTAGAACAGTTCAAGGTGGTCATCAAGAATGAAGACCATATCTGGGGCGATATTTTCCAGATGGTGTTTCCGCTCCTCATCTTCATCCTGTTCTGGGTGTGGATGTTCCGCGGCATGAACCGTGGCATGGGCGGTCCTGGTGCCGGTGGCATGAACCCGTTCAACGTGGGCAAGGCCAATACGCGGGAGGCGGACAAGAATGAGACCAAGGTCACCTTCAAGGACGTGGCCGGCCTGTATGGCGCCAAGGAAGAGGTGATGGAGATTGTGGACTTCCTCAAGAACCCCCAGAAGTACACCGCCCTGGGCGGAAAAATCCCTAAGGGAGCGCTGCTGGTGGGCCCTCCGGGCACCGGTAAAACCTTGCTGGCCAAGGCCGTGGCAGGGGAGGCCAACGTCCCGTTCTTCTCCATTTCGGGATCGGACTTCGTGGAAATGTTCGTGGGCGTGGGAGCATCCCGTGTGCGGGATTTGTTCCGCCAGGCCAAGGAAAAGGCGCCGTGCATTGTCTTTATCGACGAGATTGACGCCGTGGGCCGCGCCCGTGCCAAGAACGGAGGCTTTTCTTCCAATGACGAGCGCGAAAACACGCTGAATCAGCTTCTTACGGAAATGGACGGCTTTGGCACCAACAGCGGTGTAATAGTCCTGGCCGCTACCAACCGCTCGGATATTCTGGACAAGGCCCTCATGCGGGCCGGCCGCTTCGACCGTCAAATCCATGTGGAACTGCCGGAGCTCAAGGAGCGCGAGGAAATCTTTAAGGTGCACCTGCGGGACATCAAGCTGGGAGAGGACTTCTCCGTGGAGTTCATGGCCAAGCATACGCCCGGTTTCTCCGGGGCGGATATAGCCAATGTGTGTAACGAGGCTGCACTTACTGCTGCCCGCCGGAACCACAAAGCCGTGATGCAGCAGGACTTCCTGGATGCTGTGGACCGCATTATCGGCGGTCTGGAGCGCAAGTCCAGTACCATCATGACGCCCGCAGAAAAACGCACCACCGCGTATCATGAGGCCGGTCACGCCCTGGTGGGCTGGCTGCTGCCGTACGCAGACCCGGTGTTCAAGGTGTCCATTATCCCGCGCGGCAATGCCCTGGGCCTTACCTGGAGCCTGCCGGAGGAGCGCAAGAACTGGAGCCGCAGCGTCATGATGGACCACATGTGCCAGCTCATTGGCGGCCGCGTGGCAGAGGAAATCCTCAATGGAGAGCCCTCTACAGGCGCTTTGAACGACCTGGAGCGCATGACCGGCATGGCCTACGCCATGGTGCAATATTACGGCATGAGCGACAAAGTGGGGGCGTTAAGCTTCTATGACTCAACCGGTTCCCGTGGCTACAACTTGGTAAAGCCGTACTCGGAGAAAACGGCCGAACTCATGGACCAGGAGGTGAAAGCCCTGGTGAAGGAGGTACATGACCGCACGCGCAAGCTCATTGACGACAATAAAGACGGTTTCATGCGTCTGGGGGCGTATCTTTTGGAAAAAGAAGTTATCTTTGCAGAAGATATTGAACAAATCCTGGGACCCAAGGTGAAACCCGCCGCAGATGACCAGTTTGTTCAGGAAGAAACAGAAGCACCTGCAGAGGCATGAACACAACCGTAACGCGCAGCATTTCCGGCATCGTATTTCTGGCAGTCATGATTGGCTGCCTTCTTGAGGTTAGGTACCTGTTCCCGTTTCTGTTCCTGTTTATCCAAGCGCAGATGCTGCGGGAATTCTACCAGATTACCCTGGGGGACAGGCACAAAGCCGTGCAGAAAGCCGCCATATTACTGGCCATGACGGCTTTTGGCCTGGTGTGGTTGTATCTTGGCCCCAAGCCGCTTCCCCTCAAGTATTTCAGCATCCTCCTCCCGCTGCTGGTGTGCCTGCTTATCTGGATGGTAGTGGACCATAAAGACTTCAAGGAATATGCGTATGTGCTGGCCGGCTTGCTGTATATCGGCCTTCCCGTGGCGCTTGCTCCCTTTGTAGTAAGTGGCGCCAATGGCTACAGCGGTCTGCTTATGCTGGCGTTCTTCATCATTATCTGGTCCTCGGACGTGGGCGCGTACTGCTTCGGCATGGTGTTCGGCCAAAAGATTTGGCCGGCCAAGATGTGCCCGGACATATCGCCCAAGAAGTCCTGGGCGGGATTTTTGGGCGGTTGGCTCACCGTGCTGGTAGCAGCCTATATCCTCATCCGCACCGGCATGATTGACTTCCCGGTGGTGCATGTGCTGGTGATGGCCAGCCTCATGCATGTTACGGGCGTTTTCGGGGATTTGTTCGAGTCCCTGTGGAAGCGTCAGTTCGGCGTAAAGGATTCCGGCAACATCATGCCGGGCCACGGCGGCCTCCTGGACCGCTTTGACAGCGCCCTCTTCGCCATTCCCACGGCGTATGTATATTTGGTATTATTCGAACTTGTGTAGTGGTATTTTATGAAGTGGATTAAGATTGACAACGACTCTTACGGAACCATCCTTACCAGCTGGTGCATCTGCGCCGTGCTCATTTTCCTCACGGCCCGCTATGTACCCTGGCTGTGGCTGAGCATCCCGCTCTGCGCCGCCATGGTCATTTTCATGGTTTTCATCACTTGGTTTTTCCGCGTTCCTAACCGGGAAACGCCCTATGTCGATAATCATCAGTTGGTTACGTCCGTAGCGGACGGCAAGGTGGTCATTGTGGACAAGGTGTATGAGAAGGAGTACCTCAAGCGGGACTGCATTCAGATTTCCGTCTATATGGACTTCTTTGACGTCCACTGCAACTTCTGGCCCATCACAGGTGAGGTCACCTATTACAAGTACCATGAAGGCAAGTACCTCCTGGCCTTCCACCCCAAGTCCTCGGAACTCAACGAGCATTCTTCCACCTGCATGAAGAACGACCACGGAGAGGTGTTCTTCAAGCAAATTGCCGGCACCTTTGCCCGCCGCATCGTGTGCTACTCGGAGCCCGGAAAAATGGAGTACAGGGGAGACCAGTGCGGGGTAATTAAATTCGGCTCCCGCATAGACTTGTTCGTCCCGCTGGAAGCCGATGTAAAAGTGAAGGTGGGAGACAAGGTCCGCGCCGTAGAATCCGTCCTCGCCATTCTGCCTGAGGTAAACTAGCTCGGAGCTGGGGGATTAGTCCCCCAGAGGTGAAACACGATCGGCGGTGATAAGCTCAACGAGCTTATTTACTGCCTCGTCCTCGGGTATATGCCTCAGGACGGGCTCTTTTTTACGGTAGAGCGTCACTTTGCCGGCGCCTTCGCCCACGTAGCCGTAGTCAGCATCGGCCATTTCGCCGGGGCCGTTGACAATACAGCCCATCACGGCAATGACCACGTCCTTGAAGCCGGCCGTGGCAGCCTTCACCTTGTTGAAGGTGTTTTCCAGGTCGTACAGCGTGCGGCCGCAGCCGGGGCAGGCAATGTACTCCGGTTTGTAAAAACGGCGCCTACAGGCCTGCAGAATCTCGTCCTTGAGGTATTCGTCCTCCAGGGGGATGTCGTCCACTTCGTGGTTGAGCAGGGGTGCACCCCAGTCGCAGGCGGCGGCGAGGATGGCCTCGTCACGAGGGGAGAGAGATACACTCGCTTCGCTCGGTATGACAGAAGGACAGCTTGGGATGAGAGGACCATACCGGCGGGCAAGGTACTGCGCCACGGGAATCTCGTTGGCTGGGTCCTCGGTGAGGGACACGCGAATGGTATTGCCGATACCTTCTGAAAGCAGCGTGGAAATGGCCACGCAGGACTTGATGCGGCCGCTGTCACCGTTGCCGGCCTCCGTCACGCCTACATGCAAGGGGAAAACGACACCCTTTTCCTGCATCATGCGTGCAAGTTCGCGGTACGCCTGCACCATCACAACCGTATTGGAGGCTTTCAGGGACACTACCACGTTGTAGAAGTTGGCATCCATGCACATCTCCACCCACTCCATGGCAGCCAGGGCCATGGCCTGCGGCGTATTGCCATATTTCTCCACAATATACTTGCCCAACGAACCATGGTTCAGACCAATCCGGATGGCCCGGTCATACTGCTTGCACTTTTCCAGAAACTGCCCGAAGAGCTGGCGGGCCTTCTCATGGTCCGGATGGAAATTGCCGGGATTGATACGGATTTTCTCCACCACCGGCACCACGGCCATGGCCACCTCCGCTGAGAAGTGGATATCGGCCACCAAAGGCGTCTGAATGCCCTCCGCGCGCAGCGTATCATGGATTTGTTGCAAAGCAGGCACATCCGAGAGGGAAGGGACGGTGATGCGGATGAGCTCCGATCCCACCGCTGCCAGCCGGCGGCACTGCGCCACGGTGGCGGCCACATTGGCCGTATGGGTATTGCACATGGTCTGGACCACAATGGGGTGGCCGCTTCCAATGAGGACATCGCCCACGCGGACGGTGCAGGTTTTCATTGCTTCAATCATGGTTTCTGCTGCTGTTCTTCAATCATTTTCCGGGCCAGACGGCGCAACTGCGCACGTGTATGCCCATATCGGGGTGTCAGTTGATAATACACGCCCAAGGTAACGGTTCCGTCCAGGGGATAGCCGAACCGGTAATAATAAGGGCTGGTATAATCCGGCTGCCAGAAGGAGCCCCAGCCCCATTTGACATTTACATTCAGGTGAATTTCAATAGGGTTGAACACCAGGCCCATGCCCACACCGCCCATGACGCCGTAAGTCCAGCGAAGGTCATAATCCCGGAACGTGCTTACGTATTGCTCGTAGGAAGACCCTACAAAATTGTCGTCCAGCACACGCGTAATGGAGGTCCGATAACCGCCATACAGGCCCACCTTGAGCATGAATTTGAAGTGCTCGCCCAGGTCAAAGTGTCCGTGGGTGAGGATGAACGCCTCCGGAACCCGCATCATGGCCTTGTACGCCCCGGATTCCGTGGAACGGTACTTGGTTTCCTTGTTGGTCTTGAACTCATAGCCCTCGTAATTCTGCTGCGCTCCAAACTCCAGGCCCAGGAAAGGGTAGAGCCCGAACATGGTGAACTGCCGGATCACCGAGAAACCATATACCGGAAACTGAAGCTGAGCCGTTGTCAGACGCGAAGGATTCCAAAAGCCAAACTGGGCCGATGCACCTCCGTAAACGCCTATCATCCAATAATCATTGGGCTTGCGGGCCCGAATGGTCACACTGTCCAGATAGGCATTGGTGACGGTATCCGGCAGGCTGAAGAATTCCTTGTCCAGATCCACCTGGGCAAAGGAAAGGGAACAGGCGGCCATGAGACCGACGCTTATGGCATACAGACGCTTCCTCATCGGAACATTTCCTCCATATCTATCTGCCAAACCATTTCCGCCCGTTCCAGCACCTTAATCAGGAACTGGTCTTCCACCTTGAAGAAGCGCACTTTCTCCGGCTGCCGGTGCTCCAGCAGCACACCGGTATCCACCAGGTTGTTCCGGTTCAGGTCTTCCGTGATACGGATGCAATAATTACCGGTCTTGAGGTACGGATACACCACAGAGCAGTCCTTATCCACAATGAAGGAGCGCACCACCTTGTCCCGCTTTTCCGTAAGCAGGTCCAGGATGTATTTGTTCCTGACGTTGGACAGCTCCAGGGTGATGCTGCTCAGTTTCTCGTCATTGGGCAAGGTCACCTTGAGTTCCGTGCTGTCGTTGTAGAAACCATTCACATCGCGGAAACGCCGGTAGGGAATCTTGAGATAGTAGTCGAAACCGGGCATCAGCTTTTCTTCCGGGTAAATGTTGAAATGGCGCAGATTCGTGCTGTCCTGCACCACCCGGACCTTGCCCTTGGATTCCTGCTGGCGCGGGTTCACGCTGCGGAATTTCAGCGAGTCCCAGGCACTTTCGATGAGCGGATATTTGAATTCAATTTCGTAGCCGTACTGCTCCACCGTAGTGGCATCGGCCTTGGTGGTCATCACGGCAATGGTGTCCTCGTGCTTGCGGTTGCGGACGCTTTCCTTCTTCATCAGTTCCGCACGGAGTTCCTTGCCGATAGCCAACTTCACCTCTTCTTCCGTAGGCAGGAGCTTGCCGGTGGTATCTGTCTTGTCGTATTTGAGCAGCAGTTTCAGGGTATCCGGCATTTTGCGCTGGTCATTCACCCAAAGCTCCAGCGAATCCCGCTGGGGATTGAACTGGGATATCAGTTTTTCCCGCGCCAGGCCTTTGATACGCATGTCGTGGATGACGGCTTCCGGCGCCATGAACGTAAGGTAGGCGGTGCGAAGCCCTACGCGTTCCTTCTTCACTATCATCTGCTTGGAAGGTTTTTCGCGGAAAAGATTGAGCTCAAAATCCGTCTTGCGGGCCAGGCACAGGGCCGTGTCCTTCATGTCGAACTTCTTAAACTCGTATAGGCTGTCGTTGAACACGGTTTTGGGCCGGAACAGGGAGTCCAGGAAGGCCACCCGTTCACTCTCCGGGTCATACAGATTGTTGTTGTTCTCGTCCTTGACGGCATAAACGCGGTACACGGTATCCTGGATGTTCCGAAGGCTGAAGAAGCCCCAGTCGTCGGTTTTGGCGGCGGCGACGGGCCGCTTCAGGAATACGGCGGAGTCCGCCTGGTCCTTGTACAGCATCACCGTAATTCCCCTCAGCGGCGTGAGGGTGTTGCAGTCCTGTACCAGACCGGTCAGGCACATGGAATCTATCTGGGGGCCGGTGGAGAACACCAGCGTGAAACCCGGGAAAAGATTGCCCTCGTTGTTATCGGCAATAGCACCCGTCAGGTCCAGCGTGTAGGTGGTATTGCTGTCCAGGTCGCTTTCAAACGACACCTCCACCGATTTGCCCTTGAGCACGGCTTTGGGACGTTTTTCCAATGGGGGAGACAGATATACGCCGTTTGCGTCCTTTATCTTCACATACTCGTTGAACGTGAAAAGGAGTTTGGTTTTGTGCGGGCTCACGTTCACCGAGCCGGGAAAGGGCGACACTTTGGTGAGAACCGGAGGAATGGTGTCTTTGTCACCACCGGAAGGCGGGGTTGTGGTGTTGGCACAGCCCTGCGGGAACAGCAGCGAACCCAGGATGAGCGCCGCCGGAATGAGCGGTAGCAGTTTTTTCAGACTCATAGCTCGGTTCTGATTACAGATTCTATGCCTTCGATGGAAGAAAGTTTCTTAATCATCTGGTCCAAGATTTCACGCGACTGCACGTATAGGTCGATATACCCTTCGAACAGGCCGCTTTCCGCCTGCAGGGAAAGCCGGCGCATATTCACGCCCATCACCAGCGACACATAGCGGGAAATCTCGTTGAGCATGCCCACGCGGTCCAGGCCCTTGAGGGTAATGCGCACCAGGAAGGAATTGTCCTCCGCCTGCTCCAACCACTTGGGCACCACCACCCAGTCTCCGTGCATGGCGGCGATGCTCTCTGCCACCGGGCAGGCTTTCTTGTGTACGGTGACGCTGCCATCCGGCGCCTTGAAACCCACCACCGGGTCTCCGGGAATGGGATTGCAGCAACTGGCGATGGAAAAACGCGGGCCGTCCGGGTCCGAGCTGCCGATGACAAAGGTTTCCGCTGCCGACTGGGGCGCCGCGACCGGCTGCTCCGCATCTTCCATGTGCAACGCCCGGCGCAACCAGGAAAGCCGGCTGCCGGAGCTCTTTTTCAGGGCGTCCGGGACCTGGTCCAGGCTCAGGGTACCCAGGCCGATGCCATAATACATTTCCTCGCGGTTATCCACGCCGTAAACCGCCTGCAAGCGCTGCAAATTGCGCTCGTCGTTCTCAATACCCAGAGAAGCAAGCGTATTTTCCAGGGTTTTGCGGCCAAAATCCACCGTCTGCTTGCGCTGCGCCTTGAAATAATCCATAACGATGGTGCGGGCGCGCCGGGTAGTCAGGAATTTGAGCCACTCCGGCTGCGGCTTGGCATCTTCCGCCGTGATAATCTCCACCTTGTCTCCGGTCTTGAGCACATGGCTCAGCTTCACTAAACGCTGGTTCACCTTGGCGGCGATGGCCTTGTTGCCCACCTCCGTATGGATGAGATAGGCAAAGTCCAGGGCCGTAGATCCCTTGGGGATGCTGCGCTGGTCGCCTTTGGGCGTGAACACATAGATGTCGGTGGACGTAAGGTCATTGTGAATGATATCCAGCAGTTCCAGCGCATTCACATCCGGATTCACCAGGATTTCCTTGATACGCTCCAGCCAGGCTTCCATCTCATAGTCGCCTTCACCCAGGTAGCCGTTCCGCTTATACACCCAGTGCGCAGCAATGCCTTTTTCCGCTATGTCATCCATGCGGCGGGTGCGGATCTGCACTTCCACCCACACGCCCGATTCACTGAGCAGGGTGCAGTGCAGCGCCTCATAACCGTTTGATTTGGGATGTTTTACCCAGTCACGCAAACGCTCCGGCATATAACGGTACAGGCCCGTGATGATGGAGAAAATGTGGTAACACTGGTCTCGCTCGCTTTCCTGGGAATTCTGGTCTGCGTCAAAGATGATACGGATGGCATACAGGTCATAGACCTCCTCGAAAGCGACTTGCTTCTGCTGCATCTTCCGCCAGACGGAGTAGGGGGTTTTCACCCGTTTCTTGAGCTCGAACTTGAATCCGGCCTTGGTCAGCGCCTCCTCGATGGGCTTGATGAACTGGGCCATTTCCGCGCCCTGTTCCTGGACGCTCTTGTCTATCCGGGCCTTGATGTCCTGATAGGCTTCCGGCTCGTTGTACCGCAGCCAGATGTTCTCCAGTTCACTCTTGATGCTGTACAGGCCCAGGCGGTGGGCCAGCGGGATGAAGATGAACATGGTCTCCGAGAGAATCTTGTCCCGCTTGTGCTCCGGCATGTGCTCGATGGTGCGGCAATTGTGCAGGCGGTCTGCCAGTTTGATGAGCACCACGCGGACATCGTCATTGAGCGTAAGGAGAATGCGCTTGAAGTTTTCCGCCTGCATGCTCTGCTGGGCGCTGTCGCCGTGCGTCTTTTGCTCGTTGTCCAGCACCGTCTTAATCTTGGTAAGGCCATCCACCAGCGAGGCAATCTTGTTGCCGAAATGCTCCCGGATATCCTCCACGGTATAATCCGTGTCTTCAACGACGTCGTGGAGCAGGGCGGCCGAGATGGATTTGTACCCCAGGCCGATATCGTCCACCACAATCTGCGCAACGGCGATGGGGTGCAGCATATAAGGCTCTCCGCTGCGGCGCCGCACATTGCTATGGGCCGCATTGGCAAACTCGAAAGCCCGTTGCACCACTTCCAGCTCTGCCGCATTGGCACAGCGTTTCTCCGCCGATGCGCGCAAGGTCTGGTAGGCCTTGTCAATAACCTCGTAATCTTTTTCGGTGAACTGAGAAAAACTCATATCGTCAAATTCCTAATTAGCTAAAACAACGTAGGTTCCGCCTCTTCCTTGCCGAAGAGCCCTCCTGTCATTCCGAGCGCTCCACTTGTCATTCCGAGCGAAGCACTTCCTGTCATACCGAGCGAAGCACTTCCTGTCATACCGAGCGGAGCCGAAGGCGAAGCGAGTGTATCTCCTCCTATCAGCTCATACAGCCCCGCCTCGTCAATCACCTCCACCCCCAGTTCCGCGGCTTTTTTCACCTTTTCCGGCCCCGGCTTGCTGCCTGCAAGCAAGTACGATGTCTTGCCGCTCACGGAACCGCTGTTCTTGCCGCCGTGCGCCTCAATGAGGGCCTTCATGGCTTCCCGCGAGATGGAGAAATTGCCGCTGATGACGATGGTTTTGCCTTCCAGGGCATTGGAGAGTTTGCCCTGCGTGCTGTCCGTGGACAGCTGCAAGCCGGCGGCCCGTAAACGGCTGATTTCCTGCAAATTGGCTTCATTCTGGAAGTAGGCGAGGATGCTGTCCGCTATGACATCGCCCACATCGGCAACGGCCAGCAAATCCTCACGGGAGGCATTTTTAAGCGCGTCTATACTACCAAAGTGACGGGCAATCTCCCGGGCCGTGGTTTCTCCCACGTAACGGATGCCCAGGGCAAAGAGGACGCGCTCGAACGGGACCCTTCTGGAGTCCGCCAGGCTTTGCAGGAAGCGGCGCGCACTGCGCTCCTTCCAGCCTTCCAGCTGCGTGAGCTGATACTCGGTGAGGGTATATAAATCCGCCGGAGTGCGGACCCAATTCTTGTTGTAGAGCTGCTCCACCGTGGCCTCGCCGGCCAGTACGTTCATGGCCTTGCGGGAGAGGAAATGCAGGATTTTTCCTTTCATCTGGGTGGGGCAACCGGTGGTGTTGGGGCAGAACCAGCGGGCTTCGCCTTCCGGCTTTTCCAGCGGCGTACCGCAGTCCGGGCACACGGCCGGGAATACAGGCTTCACGGCACCGGGACGGCGTTTGGACGGCTCCACGGCCGTTATCTTGGGGATAATCTCGCCGCCTTTTTCCACATACACCCAGTCGCCCTCGTGGATATCCAGGCTGCGGATTTGGTCCTCGTTCACCAGTGTAGCGCGCTTGACCATGGTGCCGCTCAGGAGCACGGGTTCCAGGTTGGCCACGGGCGTCACGGCCCCGGTACGGCCCACCTGGTAGTCGATGGACAGGATGGGCGTGCAGGCCTGCTCCGCCTTGAATTTGTACGCCACGGCCCAGCGGGGACTTTTGGCGGTGTAGCCCAGCTGCTGCTGGTAAGCCATCTCGTTAATCTTGATGACAATGCCGTCCGTGGCATAGGGGAGTTCCTTGCGGGCGGTGTCCCAATGGGCAATATAGGCCTCTATCTCCTGGATGTTGTGGCAGATGCGCCGGTCCGTGGAAACGGGGAGGCCCCAGCTGGCGGCGGCGCTCAGGGCGGCGTCATGGGTAGGGAAGTCCACCTGACCGGTAGGGATGTGGTACAGCGTGCAGAAGAGGCCGCGTCGGCCCACTTCCTCCGGGTCCTGCAGCTTGAGCGACCCGCTGGCCGCATTGCGCGGATTGGCAAAAAGCGGCTCCTCGTTCACCTCACGCTCATGGTTGAGCTTGTCGAAGGACTCGTACGGCATCAGAATCTCGCCGCGGATTTCAAATTCCTGCGGGTAGCCGCTGCCCTTGAGCTGATGGGGGATATTGGCAATGCGACGGGCGTTTTCCGTGACATCGTCCCCAACTACACCGTCCCCGCGGGTGAGGGCACTTGCCAGCTTGCCGTTCTTGTAGGTGAGGCAGATGGCCGTTCCATCAAACTTAAGCTCGCAACTGTATGTGAATGAATTGCTTAATCCTTTCTCTGCACGCTCCGCGAACTCCTCGATCTCCTGGATGGAGTAGGTGTTGGCCAGCGACAGCATGGGGTATTTGTGGGGAACTTTGGCAAAACCGCTCTGCCGGTCCTCCTCCAGGTCCGAGCCCACGTGACGGGTGGGGGAGTCTGCCGTGGCATATTCCGGGAACTGCTGCTCCAGCGCTTCCAGCTCGTGCATGAGCTGGTCGTACTCATAGTCGCTCATTGTAGGAGCGTTCTCCACGTAGTATAAACGGCTGTTCTCCAGGAGAATAGCCTTCAACTGCTCAATCCTATGTTTTGCCTCTGTAAAATCCATTTGTCCTTTCGCATGCGCACGTATACGCAGACGAAATACAAAGATAAGAAAAAATCCTTAACATTCACTACATTCCTGCTCCGCACAGCTATCCACCTCTCCGCTGCATTGTGTCACGAATTTTTGTCCGTCTTAAACATTATTGCTATTTTTGTGATGGATATTGACAGGGGTGCGGTTAGCTGGTCGAAATTTTACCAGCTAACCTCAAAAAAGCCCGTTTTTGCGTTTAGGTGGTCAAATAACTACCAGTTAACCGCACGGTGTGAATACGTGCTAAATTCCAATTTTAAGGTCAAGTCAAATCGCTAGGCATTTAGTTATGAATCTATCAATCAACAACTTGGCCCTGATGTGCTTGAACTTTATAAACCAGCACGTTCAGAATATGTGAAAGGCCTTGTTATGACAGGGGTAGGGTCGGGAATATTTGCAGCCGCTGTTTTACTACAATATTCTGCTTACCGTTTTAACCCCTCCGTGTTTGATGTCATGACTGGGAAACGCTCGTACAAGGATGCGAACGTGAGTCGGCACGCTACTGGAGGAATGGGAGTACTTGCTGGTATTGCTGCTTCAGGACTTGTAATAGGAGGGTTGGGCGTATTTCACATCGCACATGGAGGCGGACGAATCAAGAAAATGGCGAATACCTATTCAACCACATATTCCTACGATATCTCTCTTCAACCTTCGGGAATAGGTCTGTCTTTCTCTTTTTGATAATCGACGCTGTTTACATAGAATTTGAGATAGGTAAATTTCTGTTTTATCGATGAGACCGACATCTTGGAGTGCATCCCTGGCGCGGGATTTAAAGGCCCCTGCGCTCCGCTGGCCGTCCTCACGGCGCAGGTCGGTAGGACGGAGATTTGTCCGGCTCAAGGATTTTTGCTATTTTTGTGACAGATAACCGGGATTTGATTATACATCTTCAGGCGCTATGGATGGATGGCCCGGGTTTGCCGCTATGGCCCTAACCGCGATAATGATGTGGCTTAGGATCAGGGACTTGACTAATGATATCGGCATAATAATAAAAGAAATGAAAGTACTTATTATCAACGGAAGCCCGCGTCAGAAGGGCAATACATCCATTGCACTGGAAGAAATAGCAAAGACGCTCCGGGAAGAGGGCATTGACAGTGAAACCGTCTGGATTGGCAATAAACCCGTCAGGGGATGCATTGCCTGCAACCAGTGCGCCAAGAAGCCGGGCGCCTGCATTTTTAATGACGATATCTGCAATGAAATCAGTGCCAAATATGCCGATGCAGATGCCCTGATTGTGGGTTCTCCGGTCTATTACGGCCAGCCCAACGGGGCCCTCTTGTCCATTATTCAACGGTCCTTCTATTCCAACGGGGGAAGCATCGCCGGAAAGCCTGCCGCTGCTGTGGCTGTATGCCGGAGAGGCGGTGCATCGGCCGCCTTTGAGACCCTGAACCTTCCGTTCCAGATGATGAACATGCCGGTGATTGGCTCGCAGTATTGGAACATTGTCTATGGGCGTGAACCCGGTCAGGCCGCCCTGGACCAGGAAGGGCTTCAGACCATGCGGGCGCTCTCCCACAACATGGCCTGGCTGCTGAAAGCTACCGGCGGGCAGCCTGCTCCCGGCCGGGGTGACGAGCCCTGGACCCCGATGCACTTTATCAGGTAGTCTGGGCATTTGATTTTAGTAAATTCGCACCGATAAATCGAAATTAAACATATGAAGCTAAAGATGCATATTTGTGTGTGCCTGTGGGCCTTATTGTTTCTCCCGCTTTATGGCTGGAGCAGCACGACTCGTCAGGTACGCGATACGCTCATTATGGGCAATGTCAAGTATGCTATCAACCAGCTCCCGCTGGGCCAACTGGATTCTTTGCACTATTGCTCATTAAGGGATCAAGTCTGCTTCAATGAATGCTTTTCTTGGAACTTCCGGGGTTATGTGGCCACGTGGCGTGTAGATGGCAATAAACTCTATCTGGATACTTTGAAAACGGGGTCAGACAAGGCCGATTTTAGGGATGCCTTAAAGGATTTCAAAGATAGTCGCGGTAACATTTTTGCCTCTTGGTTCAGCGGGACCATCATTTGCGGGACCGGTCCTGTCCTTTGTATGTCGGGAATTGGATGGGATGATTTGAATGAGACCGAGGTAGAACTTATCATCAAATCAGGCGTTGTGACGGCATCCCGTCATTATCAAAATAAACGGCACAAAGGGACGATAAGCAGGGATCTGATGCTTCAAGAATTACCCAAGAAGTTTAATCACAGAGACTTTCCGGAATTGAAAGGGTTCAGGATAACAACAAAGATCATCCCGTCAAAGTATGATAAGACCGGGAGAATACTGGATTGGACCGTGGAGTATCTGAGATGGCCGGAAGAAGTAGAGGCGGGGAGTGCAAGTCCGCCTTACGGCAGCGCTCAAAAAAGAGTTTTTGCAATTCGACTGTCAGACATTCTGTGCCGATGGAAGGTGGTTCTGGTACGAACGGAATCATGAAGGGATCTATTGGCCTCTATTTTTCAAAAAAGAGTACTTCGTTCCTGCAGAATAAGTAAACTAATATAAATTCCCGTTTATTCGCCTGAATATTGATGATTGTTTCCCTTCATACCTGGTCTGATAATGACCGTGAATCACTGATCGTGCTGTGCAACGCCGTTGATAGAACCTTCCTGTCGGACCGGCTGCCGTATCCATACACTGAAGCGGATGCTGATTGGTGGCTTGGGATGGTGGCGGAAAATGAAGGCAAGGAGGGTACCTGGCGGGCTATCGTCATGGACGGACAGATTGTCGGCAGCATTTCCGTGGAGAGGATGGCCGAAGATCAACGCAATGTCGGGTCGATTGGCTATATGATACTAACACCATTCTGGTCTCAGGGTATCGGCACGGAAGCCGTGCGGCAGATCTGCGGGATTGCTTTCCAAGAGTTGGCTCTGGAACGCATCATCGGCGAAGTGTTCCCGGAGAACCTGGCCTCGGCCCGGGTGCTGGAGAAAAACGGATTTCAACTGGAGGAGACGAAGGGCGGGGCTGTCGTGAAGGGCGGGAAGACGATGGTTTTGAGGGCG
>DFFY01000054.1:63651-63783 GCA_002371115.1 Bacteroidales bacterium UBA3764 | reverse complement strand
AGATGATGGTCTTGTCCCCCACCAGCGCCTGGTCATGGCACTCCGCGTACGAGATGGTCTTTTCATCGGCCCGTTTGTTGGAAAGTTCCCACCAGATCTCGCCCATGGACCACTGCTCGTCGCTCTTTTCCT
>DFFY01000054.1:43836-63521 GCA_002371115.1 Bacteroidales bacterium UBA3764 | reverse complement strand
AACGGGGCGGCCAGGCCGGCCATGCCGGACATGTCCTCCGCAATGCAGAACCCGCTCGGGCTCATTTCCTTCACCAGCATATTGGCCAGGGCCAGGTAAATGACGGCGTCTTCGTCCACGCCGCCGTCAAAATACAAGCTATAGTTGCCGAAGTCTTTGCCCAGGCCGTGGTCCCAATACAGCATGGAGGTAACGCCGTCGAAGCGGAAACCGTCAATGTGGTATTCCTCCATCCAGAACTTCACGTTGGACAGCAGGAAGTAACGGGTGGCGTCCTTGCCATAGTCAAAGCAGCGGGAGCCCCAGGCGGGATGGTCTCCCTTGGAACCGCTGTGGAAATACAGATAGTCCGTGCCGTCAAATTCCGACAGACCTTCCAAGGTGTTTTTCACGCTGTGGCTGTGTACGATGTCCATGATGACGGCAATGCCTTTGCCATGGGCGTCATCCACCAGGGCCTTGAATTCCTCCGGGGTGCCGAAGCGGGAGCTCAGGGCGAAGAAATTGCTCACCTGATAGCCGAAGGAACCATAATACGGATGCTCCTGCAGGGCCATGATTTGCAGGGTGTCGTAGCCCAGCTTTTTCACGCGCGGCAGCACATCCTTGCGGAATTCCTCGAAGGTGCCCACCTTTTCCTTTTCCGACGCCATGCCTATGTGGCATTCATAAATGAACGGATGGGGGCGTTTCCCCGCATGGCCGTGCTTCCAGACATATTTTTTAGCCGGATCCCATACCTGGGCGCTGAACACCTTGGTGACATCGTCCTGCACCACACGGGTGGCATAGGAAGGCAGCCGTTCTCCCCCGCCGCCGGGCCATTCGATGTACAACTTGTACAACTGCCCGTGTTTGAGGAACAGGGCCGGAATCCTGAGCTCCCAGTTGCCGCCGCCGATGGGCTTCAGGGCATAGCCGTCCGTGCGTTTCCAGTTGTTGAAGTCGCCAATCAGGTAGATTTTATTGGCGTTGGGCGCATACTCGCGGAATATCCAGCTGCCGTCATCGCACTTGTGCAGGCCGTAGAACATGTGGTTGTTCACGGCGTCCTTGAGCTTGCCGTCGCCAGCAATGTGCCTGAGCGTTTGCCAAATATGTTCATGCCGGGCGTCGATGGCGTTCTTGTACGGCATGAGCCAGGGATCGGTCTCGTAAATTCTTTGCATAATCTGATTAGTAGTTTTGTGTCATTCTGAGCGTAGCTGTGTCATTCTGAGCGTAGCGAAGAATCTATTCCTTGTCCAGGGAATCAATCTTCTCCTTCACCGTGCGCAGGTACTCGCGGCACTGCTTGAGCAGTTCCTTGCTGCGGCCCACCAGGGCGTCTATGTCGTCCAGCTTGGTCTCCGGGTTCTCCACTTTGGCAGCAATGGCCTCCAGTTCTGCGATGGCCTTTGCGTAATCAAACTTCTCGTTCATGCTATGTTCACTTTTTTATTGTCTATCCTTTCACTGTAAATCTCGTCCACCTTGGCGGTAAGGGAACCGTCCGTAAAGCGGACGCCGATACGGTCCCCGACAGCCACCTTGTCCACGGTCTTGAGCACCTGGTGGTCCTTGCCCGTTACCAGCACGTAGCCCAGCGCCAGGATGCTGCGCGGGTCCGTGGCCTTGATGCGGGCCTCCATAAGCGCAAGAGAACTCACTTCCTGGCCGATACGGGACGCTGCGGCAAACTGGAGCCTGTGCGCGGCGGCGTCCCGCCGGCGGGCCACTTGCGTGTACTTGTTGGCCAGCCCGCGGGTGATGTGGCCGGCAGCACGCAAAAGGGCGTTTTCCTGTGCACTCACCTTCCTGCTCAGGGCCAGGCGGATGCGGGCATGCACCGCGTTCACCTGCCGGTCCATGTCCCCGATACGGCGCTGCACGGCCTGCAGCACACGGGAGTCCAGGGTTTTGAGGCGGAGCTCCTCCCGGTTGAGCAGCCGGGTGGCAGCCATGCCAATCCGGCCGCTGGAACGGTCCAGCAGGGCATCCTGTGCCTTGTAGGCCTGCAGGAACAAGTCGGCCAGCGCGGTGGGCGTTTTCACGGAAGTATGCGCCACCATGTCGGCAATGTGCACGTCCTTGTCATGGCCCACAGCCGTGATGACGGGAACGGGGCAGGTGGCGATGGCCACGGCAAGGTCATAGTCGTCATAGCAGGCCAGGTCCAGTTCGCTGCCGCCGCCCCGCAGGATGAGGATGGCGTCATACGCCTGCCGCCCGGCCTCCAGCAGCGCTGCCCGGATGGAAGCGGGGGCCTGCTCGCCCTGCATGAGGGCCTCTATCAGGTCCAGGCGGAAGGCATAGCCCTCCGGACTATTCAGCAGATGGTTGCGGAAATC
Source organism: Bacteroidales bacterium UBA3764 (assembly GCA_002371115.1). Classification (GTDB taxonomy): domain Bacteria; phylum Bacteroidota; class Bacteroidia; order Bacteroidales; family UBA932; genus Cryptobacteroides. The sequence goes on along the minus strand of DFFY01000054.1, from coordinate 61,191 downwards.
CTGGTAACCGGCGGCGGTTTTGGAGGTAATGACAGCCAGGCGGTACGGGACATCCGGCAGGGCCAGCTCCTTCTGCATTTCTAAGTAGCCGGCCGCTGTGAGGCGTTCAATGGCACGCTTGCGCTCCAGGGCTTTTTCTCCCAGCGTAAATGCAGGGTCTATGTCGTCGATAAAAAGGCTGATGCCGTACAGCTCACTGAAATTCACCTGCACACGCACCAGCACGGTGATACCGGCCTGAAGAACTTGGCCGGTGGCTTGCTCGAAGGTTTGCTTTACGCGCGGAAACTGCCAGTTCCAGATCATGGCGCGGGATTCCGCAATGGACTTCCCACCCCTGCTCTGGCTCAGACTCAGATAGCAATGACCATTGGCCCGCGGGCTCCAGGAGCTGATTTCCGCCTTCACCCAATACTTCCCCGGGAAGGCCTGCGCCACCCCTTCCTTGATGCGGAGCTGCAGCTCCACGAGGTCCATATAATTCCTCACGTCCATAACTTCACAAAGATACAAAAAATCCGTGGAAAAACATCCACGGATTCAGAATCTAAAATTGAGGTTCAAAATGAGGTATGGGCTTGAGTTTGAAAAGGTTCTGCACATGCTTTTTGTCGATAAGCGCCTGGGTGGCAGGATCCTCGCAAACGCCGGTACGGATGTATTTGTCCAGCACCGCATAGGTGAAGCCCAGGTTGTCCTCGTCCGTGAGACCGGTGAGGCCGTCCGAGGGCGCCTTGTGCACCAGCTCCTCCGGCAGGCCCAGGACCTCGCCGACAGCCAGCACTTCCGCTACCGTAAGGCCGCCCAAGGGCGAAAAGTCGCCGGCGGCATCCCCGTAACGCGTACTGTATCCCACCCAGTCTTCCGACAGGTTGCAGGTGTTCACCACGCGCCCGTTGTTACTCTGGGAAACGGCATACAGGGTAGTCATCCTCAGGCGCGGTGCCATATTGATGCGCGTCTGGGCCGATGCCTCCTGCCCCAACTGCGTCTCCACCTCTTTCATCAGTGCCTCGAAAGAACTTCCAATGTTCACATTGTAACGCTTGATTCCCAGGTGGTTAATAAGCTTAATGGAATCGGCAATATCCGGCTGTACGCCGTTGGGCATGGTAACGCCTATTACCCGGTCCCGGCCCAGCGCCTCCACGCACAGCGCAGCGGCTATGCTGCTGTCCTTGCCGCCGGAAATGCCCAGCACGGCATTGCAGCCTTTACCGTTTTCCTCAAACCAGTCGCGTATCCACTGTACGCACGCGTTTTTTACTTTTTCAGCGTTAAACATAACTTACTTTGCTCTAGTATAGACCTGAATGGGGCAGCCTTCAAAGTCGAAGTGCTCCCGTAACTTATTCTCCAGAAAGCGCTTGTAGGGGTCCTTCACCCACTGGGGCAGGTTGCAGAAGAAGGCGAACTGTGGCGTGCGGGTGGGCAGCTGCGTCACGTACTTAATCTTGATGTACTTGCCCTTCCATGCCGGCGGCGGATAGTTCTCAATCTCCGGCAGCATGGCGTCGTTGAGCTGGCTGGTGGGGATTTTCCGGGCCATGTTCTCCGCCACATGGGCGGCGGCGTCCAGCACGTCCAGGATGCGCTGCTTGTTAAGCACGGAGGTGAAGATGATGGGAATGTCATTGAAAGGCGCCAGGCGGGCCTTCAGCGCTTCCGTGTACTCCTTCATGGTATTCACGTCCTTCTCGAAGAGGTCCCACTTGTTCACCACAATCACGCAGCCCTTGCGGTTCTTCTGAATCACGTTGAAGATGTTCATGTCCTGCGCCTCCATGCCCAGGGTGGCGTCTATCATGAGGATGCACACGTCCGAATGCTCGATGGTGCGCATGGCACGGAGCACGGAGTAGAATTCCAGGTCCTCCGTCACCTTGCCGCGCTTGCGCATGCCGGCGGTATCCACAATCATGAACTCGTGGCCGAACTTATTATAATAGGTAGAGATGGAGTCGCGCGTGGTACCGGCAACCGGCGTCACAATGTTGCGTTCCTCGCCCAGCAAGGCGTTGGTCAGGGACGATTTTCCCACGTTGGGGCGCCCCACAATGGCAATGTGCGGCAGGTCTGCATGGCCCTCCTGGGCGCCGTCATCGGCCGGAAGAACCTTCACGACCTCGTCCAGGAGGTCGCCGGTGCCGCTGCCGTTGGCGGCCGAAATGGTCCAGACTTCGCCCAGGCCCAGGCCGTAGAAGTCGAAGGCGTCGTACATCTTTTCGCCGGTGTCCACCTTGTTCACGCACAGGACGACCGGCTTTTTGCTGCGGCGCAGCAGGTCTGCGATTTCCGCGTCATAGTCCGTGATGCCCGTGGCCGCCTCGCACATGAACAGCACCACATCCGCCTCCTCGATGGCAATGCCCACCTGGCGGCGGATGGCATCTTCAAAGACGTCATCCGAATTGGAGGTGTAACCGCCCGTATCCACCACGGAGAATTCCCGCCCGCACCATTCGCACTTGCCGTAATGACGGTCCCGCGTGACGCCGGCGGTTTCATCCACAATTGCCTGCCGCATGCCCACCAGACGGTTGAACAGCGTGCTTTTTCCTACGTTCGGTCTCCCGACTATCGCTACAAGTGCCATAATACTTCTATTTTAGATTCTTCGCTTCGCTCAGAATGACATTCAGTTTGCAAAGATACACAAAAAATTTAGCACCACAGTTTTCTCATCAGACGAAGTGTGCCGATGCACAGGCCCGCAAGCAGCAAATTGAACAGCAGCGTAAGGCCGGTGTTCACCGGCTGCGGCGTATGGTCCAGCGGGGTTTTCCGTGCCGATGCGTCATAGCGCGCAAAAGGGTTTGTATAGATGACCGCCCCATCGGCAAAAAAGGCCGTCATACGGGCGTAGGGCTCCGTTTCCGGCAACGCATAACGGATGGCGCAGGTGTCCACGGCCAGGGCCAGCGTGCGGTGCTCCGCGCCATTCACCCGAATGCTGTCGGCCCGCCGGGAGAGCGTCAGATAAAGGGTGTTTCCCTCTATGCCGATGGCTTCCACGAAAGGCAGTTCGCGGTTCTTCCGCCGTTTCACTTCCCAATCCCCGTTGCCGTAATCCGGCACGCGCATGGCATAATAGCAGCCGCCAAGGAGGGTTTCCCGGAGGTCCTCATATCGGCCCGAAGGGGTATTCAGAAAATTGCAGCGGATGCCGGTAAGCGCGTGGTTCTCCGGATGATGCAGGTCGTCATTGGCCAGGCCAAAACTGTAATGGCCGGCACTCAACGCCCAGTCCCAATACTCGTTTTCCGTGCTCACATGCGTATCTAACTCCATGATTTGGTAGCCGGAGAGCGTCTCTATTTGCGCACGCGGAAGGCATAAGGTACGGTATGGATGGTTGAGCTGGATAAAATCGGCTTCCTTTCCCAGACGCTCCAGTTCCCATTGCTTCTGGGAAGCCAGCAGCGGCAGAAACGGGGTCCAATGGACCACTTTCCGGCTGCCGAATACCAGTTTGTGGAACTTGAAGGGGCTGTAGCCCTGCTCGTACACGTTCACCTGCAGCTCCGGGTCATACGGATGCGGCGTAAGCTCATTGTGGTTGGAGAACGTGACAATCTCGTAGCCCAGGCTCCGGAGCACGGAATCCGTGTACGCGGCATCATACGGGCACTCGTTCACCGGCCAGGGGCCGCTCACACGGCTGTGCGTGTGGAAATTGGCCCGTTTCCAGCCCAGCGAGCTGTCCAGCGCGGCGTACGGATTGAATATGTCCGGGCCGCTGAAAGGCCGGGCTTCCCGGAAGTTGTATATGGGTGAAAATTCACTCGCCAGCACCAGCAGCACAAAGAGCAGGGCTACGGAGGCTAGAACTTTCAGGCATATCGACAGAAATTTCTTCATGGCTCCTTGTTATACAGGCCGCAGGAGGCGCAGGCGTCCGAGTAATGGCCGTCGCAGGCCGTCCTGCCCTTCTTCTGTGCGCGCAGCAGTTCCAGTTCCTCCTGTTTGGCACACTTGATGCCCCGCTTGCGCATTTCCGGGTTGGTGGATATTTCTCCGTCCGGGAAAGGCCGGTGGAAGAAGAAAATATTCACCCCCAGGAGCAACACGGCTACTCCCACAAAGACAATGGCGGCAAGGAGCGTTTTCATGGCCTACAGCGGGAATTCGGAAGATATGGGTTCGTAGTTATACACGCGGAGAATCATGCGGGCGAACGTATCGGCCAGTGAAACCACGCGGAACTTGCCCTGGAATTCCTTTTTGGAAGGATCCAGCGGTATGGTATCGGTCACGTACACCTCCGACAGGGCGCTTTGGTCGATGCGCTCGTACGCAGGGCCGGAAAGCACTGGATGCGTAGCGAAAGCACGGACGCTGCGGGCGCCGCGCTTGATAAGCTCGTTGGCGGCCTCCGTCAGGGTACCGGCGGTGTCGATGATATCGTCAATAATCACAATGTCACGGCCTTCTACCTCACCGATAGGGGTGATGCGCTCCACCACGTTGGCCCGGGCGCGCGTTTTGTGGCAGATGACCACCGGCGTATGCAGGTTCCTGGCGTAGGCGTGCACGCGCTTGGCGCCGCCCATGTCCGGAGCGGCCAGCGTGAGGGTGTCCTTGAACTCCTTCTGGAGCTTCCTCAGGATGCCCAGGAAGTCATAGCTGGCGTACAGGTGGTTCACCGGGAAGTCGAAGAAGCCCTGGATTTGGTCTGCGTGCAGGTCGCAGGTCATGAGGGCGTCCGTTCCGGCCACCTTGAGCATGTTGGCCACCAGTTTGGCGCCGATGGAAACACGCGGTTTGTCCTTGCGGTCCTGGCGGGCCCAGCCATAATACGGGATAACGGCAATGACTTTGTTGGCCGATGCGCGCTTGGCGGCATCGATACTCAGCAGGAGTTCCATCAGGTTGTCCGAGGAGGGGAACGTGGACTGGATAATGAAGCAGGTGGCGCCACGGACGCTTTCCTGATACGAGGGCTGGAACTCTCCGTCGCTGAAGTGGGTACATTCCAGCGGTCCCAGGACCACTTCCGGCTCATCCGGGCGTTTCATACGGTTCATGGCTTCCACCACCTTCTCCGCAAAATAGCGGGAGGCATCACAAGTAAACAGCGCCATCCGGTGCTTATGGACATCGTTTATCATAATGTTTGAAGAATAGATCCTATGTAGTTGAGAATGTCTTCCTTTCCCTGTCCTTTTACGGACGATGACACAAAACAGGGCGGCAGCTCCTCCCAGTCCTCCAGGAGACGTCCCTTGTTCTTGCTTAGTTGCTGCTGAAGAGCCTCCGTGCCCATTTTGTCCGCCTTGGTGAAGATGAGGCCGAAGGGGATGCCCTTCTCCCCCAGTTCATTGATGAAACGAAGGTCCACCTCCTGCATGTCATGGCGCGAATCGATGAGCACCATGAGCATCACCAGTTCCTCCGAGTTGTTGATATAGTCCCAGATGATGTGCCGGAGGCGGGCCCGGTCCTTGTCCGGCAACTTGGCATAGCCGTAACCGGGGAGGTCCACCAGGTACCAGCTGTCATTAATCAGAAAATGATTCACCAGTTGCGTTTTTCCGGGGGTCTGGGAGGTTTTGGCCAGTTTGGAATGGGCGGTGAGCATATTGATGAGGGAACTCTTGCCCACATTGGAGCGGCCGATAAAAGCGAATTCAGGCGCTTTGCGCGCAGGTTTTTGTGTCACCCGCGTGCTGCTTCCGGCAAATTCAGCCTTGGTAATTTTCATAACCCTCTCCTTATTGCACCACAAAGATACAAATAAATTCCTATCTTTGTCACATGGAGCAAGACGAAAAATTCATGCGCGAAGCCCTTGCGGAAGCCAAGTCAGCGCTCGCGGAGGGAGAAATTCCCATCGGAGCCGTTGTGGTGTGGAAAGGACGGATTATCGGCCGGGGCCACAACCAGACGGAACGGCTGCACGACACCACCGCCCATGCGGAGATGATTGCCATCACCGCCGCCACGGAGGCAAACGGCGGTAAATACCTCAACGACTGTACCTTATACGTAACAGTGGAGCCCTGTCCCATGTGTGCCGGCGCCCTGGCCTGGGCCCAGATGGGCCGTATTGTCTATGGCGCCCCGGACCAGCGGCGCGGTTACTCGCTCTTCTCCCCTTCCCTGCTTCACCCCCGTACAAGCGCAGAGGGCGGCATCCTTCAGGAAGAATGCGCCGCCCTCATGCTGGATTTTTTCCGCGAGAAACGGGGATAATCAGAGCATCAGGCCCGCTTTAACCTTGTTTGCGGCCTCGTCCCCCTTCAGGTAACGGAGAATGGCCAGGCCGAAGTTCACGGCATGGCCGGCCCCGCGTCCGGTGATAAGAGGGCCATCGACAACGGCACTTTCCGGAGTAAAGACCGCACCCTTGTCCAGGAGCGCCTGCTCAAAGCCATCGAAACAAGTGAACTTTTTCCCTTCCAGGCCGGGGAGCTGCGACACCACCAGGCCGGGAGCGGCGCAGATGGCGGCCACGGCACCCCCGCGGGCCCAGTGGTCCTGCAGGATTTCCATGAGTTCCGCATGCTGGGCCAGGTTCTTGCTGCCCGGCATACCACCCGGGAAAATCATGACGTCCGTGCCGTCGGTGCCCGGTTCCATCACTTCCAGGTCGGCCCAGTTGGTATCTACCGATACGGGCAGTCCGTGGGAACTTTCCACCATATAATCGTCCGAAATGGAAACGGTCCTTACCGCTACGCCGCCGCGAAGCAGCACATCCCGCGTGCCCAGGGCTTCCATGTCCTCAAAGCCATCGGCCATAAAAATGTGTATCCCTTTCATAGCATGAAATATTTTTGTTCTACGTTCCACTCCTGTCATTCCGAGCGAAGTCCTCTTGTCATTCCGAGCCTCCTCTTGTCATTCCGAGCGAAGTCGAGGAATCTCCTTTTCATTTGAACAGGTCTTCAAAATTAGCAAAAGATACTATTTTTTCCAAAGAAATGTTTTATCTTTGCAGTCCCGAATTGAACTGTGGTGTAATGGTAGCACTAGGGATTTTGGTTCCCTCAGTCAGCGTTCGAATCGCTGCAGTTCAACGGATTTTCCGCCAGGCCCCTCCGCCTGGCTTTTTCTTGCCCCTTCTCCATAGACTATCCGGTAATGAGGTATCCCCACCGCCGCTAAAGCACACGGTGCCCATGTGGAAGCATCTCTCTGATTAACAGGTGATTACAAGAAATGCCTTATCTCAAATCGGATAAGGCATTTCACATAACGCGCTATTGTTTCTTTGAGATAGTTTCCATACTTGCTTCGGACGATTCCAGAACCCTCACCTGTTTGCCGGTAGAGAGGATGGCATTCATATGCACCAGCGTGGTATCCTCCGGGCGTAAATTACGGAAATTGGTATATTTAGCAGGAAAACCTTTGACTTTGACCGTGACAAAGACCTCACGTCCGGAACTGCTGTCGGTTACTACGGAAAAGCTGGGAGCGACAATTACATCTGCGTTACAGCTCTCGGCAAACTCAAAAAGCGCCTGCGCCTTGAGTTCCTCGATATTGGCGGCGACACTGCGACGGGCATCTGCCGCATAACGCTCCAACACTTCTGTGTTTTTGGTATCGGGAGCCTCCGGAAGGGTGATTTTCCCCTTGATTTTGAAGGAAGTGGATGCAGTCTGGATAACGGACAAATCCGCAGCAAGCGGTGTAGCGAACAACTTGGGCTGTGTCTCTACAGCCGTGGCTTCATACTTAGTCACAGTGGCGCCCGTTACAGTAGTTTGGGCGCGTAAGGAAAAAGCACATGCGCAGAGGAAAAATGCAAGGAGGACAATCTTTTTCATGGACTGGTAATTGATTATTGGTTAAGTATTTGCAGATTCAAGGCTTTTTGCATAAAACAGCGTATCAGAATTTATAGCCGACGCCAAAATGCAGCCGAAGATTATGAAAGCGGTAGTTGATTGGAGGGACATAGGAAGCGCCTACCATCAAAGCCACATGGCCCACATAGAAGTAGCCGCCCAATTCCGGGGCGGGAGCGATATTGAAGTCCGAACCATTATACCTGTTATTTTTCAGCACTTCATTGACCGCGATGACATCGCTGGCATATTGTACATAATCCCTTCCCATTGCCACGCCGGAGCCCAGATAGAGGTCGGCATGTTTGCCAAGCCGGAGAACAGCACCGAGAGAGAACGTATAGCGGGCATACCTTGTCTTTGAATGGTCCACGACAGCACTGCCAACGCTATCGTTAAATTCGTTCTGGACAGTAAAAGAATATAAATCATAATCATAAGTACTCCCGCTCCGGTGGTAGTTCCCGAAATTAATGGGCAAACTCTCGTTGCTGAAAGGCAATCCCCCAACACCGATTTCCGCCCCCACATAAAAGCCGAAGAGCTGGGCCCAGACAAAACGGGCACCCAGTTCACCTGTAAAATACTCATCACGCAACCCGGCTTCCATTACACCCGTACCCAGCACAGCCATGTGCGTAGCATAGGTTTTCTTTACTCTTTCGGTATTAATGCTAACACCGGTATAATCCACTGTTTGGGCAATGGCCACAAAACCACTAAGAGTCAATACGATTGCAAGTAAAAGTTTTTTCATTGGTTAGTAAATATTGGTCCGCGCAAATATACTGTTTTTTTGACAAAAACAATTGGTTTTCTGCAAGTTTTAATAATATTGCGCACAACCCGACTGGTCAGTAACAACCTGATAACCAGCCAAATCCAAATAATCCTCGGCGCAAAAGGAGCCGAGGATTACAAGCAAGTCACTCTGTGTCAAGCCGTTATCGACCAGCGGGTATTGGCTGCTGCGGTGACTGTTGCCGATAAATCAGCGAATAACCAGCCGGTGGATGCGGCGCGGTACGGAGACCAGAATCTCGTACGGAATGGTGCCCAGGATGCCGGCCAGCTCGCTGGCGGTAGGGTCCTCGCCAAAAATGGTGACGGTGTCGCCCACGGCACACGGAATGCCCGTAACATCCAGCATGCACATGTCCATGCAAATATTGCCGATGGTGGGCGCCCGGTGGCCGTTGACGCTGAAAGAAGCGTTGCCGCGGCCCAGGTGGCGGTCCAGCCCGTCCGCATAACCAACGGGAATGGTGGCGATGACGGTGCCTTCCTTGGCATGACCCCATCGGCCATAACCGATTGTGTCGCTGGGTCCTAAAGTTTTCACTTGCAGAACTTTACACTTGAGAGAGGCTACGGGAGCCAGCTTTTTGTCCGGCAGGGCGCTGATGCCATAAATGCCGATTCCCAGGCGCACCATGTCAAACTGGTACTGGGCAAAACGCTCGATGCCGGCGGAATTCAGGATGTGCCGCATGGGCATGTAGCCTATTCCGTCGGCAATGTAATTCACGTTGTCCCGGAAAAGGTGAATCTGGCCCAGGGTGAAAGCGTCCTCTGCCGGATCCTCCGCCACGCACAGGTGGGAGAAAACGGCCTTGACCTTTACCTCCGGCGTCTGTTTCAGATAGTCCACCAGCTCCGGCAGCTCGCCTGTCATGAAGCCCAGTCGGTGCATGCCGGTGTCCAGCTTGATGTGGACGGGATAGTCCTTGAGGCCCCGCTCCCGCAATACCGCCACCAGTTTTTTCAAGGAGTAGAGGTTGGGGATGGAAGGCTCCATGCGCGTTTCGATGATTTCCGGATAGAAATCCGTTCCGGCGGTGAGTACAAGGATGGGCAAGGAGATACCGTTGCGGCGCAGTTCCAAGCCTTCCACCGGATAGGCGACGGCCAGGTAGTCCGCCCCGGCGCGCTGCATCATGGATGCGAACTCCACGCCGCCGTGCCCATATGCGTTGGCCTTCACCAATACCAGAAGCTTGGTTTTGGGGTCCAGCAAAGAACGGAAGTAACGGTAATTTTCCGTTGCCGCCTTCAGGTTCAGTTCCAAACGGGAGAAGTCGTCTTGCAGTTCGCGCATGCCTTTCTGTTTAATCATGCAAAATTAACATTTCTGACCGACATTTTGTCATAAAAATTGTATTTTTGCAAACGGGTGCAATTTTTGTGGAGACGGGTAACAGCAAAAAAGAATGAATTATGTCAAGCACAAGTATTTGGATACTGATGATAGTGGTGATGGTGCTCAGCCTCATCATCCAAAACCGGCTCAACAGCCGCTTCGAGAAATATTCCCAGGTCCCGCTGGGGCTGACAGGTGCGGAGGTGGCCAGCCGCATGCTCCAGGCCCATGGCATCCGGGACGTAAAAATTGTGTCGATAGCGGGCAAACTCACGGACCATTATGACCCCACCACCAAAACCGTAAACCTGAGCGAAAACGTATATTACGGCAAATCGGTGGCCGCTGCGGCAGTCGCCGCCCATGAGTGCGGGCATGTGGTGCAGCACGCGACAGGCTATGCCTGGCTCCGGATGCGCAGCGCCCTGGTTCCGGTGGTGTCCTTCTCCAGCAACATTGTTTCCTGGGTACTGCTGGCCGGGGTGGTTTTCATCAATACGTTCCCTTCGCTGCTGTGGATTGGCATTGCCCTCTTCGCCCTCACTACGCTGTTCAGTTTCATCACCCTCCCGGTGGAGATTAACGCCAGTGCCCGGGCCGTATCCTGGCTGGAGAGCGCCGGTATCGTCAGTTATGAAACCAAGCCCATGGCCGTGGACGCCCTCAAATGGGCTGCCTACACCTACGTGATTGCCGCCCTGGGCTCCCTGGCCACTCTGCTGTATTACATCTCCATCGGCAACAGCCGCCGCAGTTAAAACAGCGTAGGGTGATTTTCCTCCAGTTCGGAGAGGATTTTGCTCATGATGGCCTCACGGAAGAGGGCTGACTTGGCGTGCACCTTGAAACGGGTGCAATACTCGTCGATGGCGGCCAGCTCGCTGGCGTTGAAATAAAGCACATAGCGGTTTTTCCGCAGCAGCAGTTCGCGCTGCTTTTCCAGGTAGGCGGGGTCCACGCCGGGGATTTTCTTTCGTCTGGCCATAGATTCTTCGCTTTGCTCAGAATGACACGTACTTACAAGGACACATATTTGTGCTGCACCACACCCTTTTTATCCAACTGCACCACCATGGGCAGGGCGGAAAGGTCAAATGTATCCAGCAATTGACGGCCCAGCTGCGGGGCGTCGTTCAGGACGGCATCCATATCCACCAGCAGCACGCGCGCACGGCGGTTTTCCTGCACCACACGCTCCACGGCGGCCAGCATTTCCTGGCAGGAAGCGCAGCCAGCCGAATAAAACACCAGATATGCAGGCGCCCCCTTCAGTTTCCTCAGAGAAAACGCTCCGGAACGGGAACCCGGTACAAAAAGACACGGTTTGCGCCTTAAAACGCCCGGCACCTGCATATCCGGCACCGGCGAGCCCACCGGCGTACGGGTACAAAGGTCCAGCAGGAGTTCACCCAGCGACACCACCTGCGCCTGGTCCTGCGGCGAATCCCACACGTCCGGCAACTGAATGTACTTCCTCACAAACGGCACAGCCGCCTCGCGAAACACCTCCGTTTTCCGGGACGACAGATAATACAGCATGTCGCCAAAATTCTGCTTGAAGGCGTCCAAGTTCCCCTCCCCGAACGTACGGGCGGCCATATAATCCGCCACATCCATCACGTGGGAAACCTTCAGCGAATCACCATAAGCGGCAAAAAGCTGGTCCAGCGCCTCCATCTGCGCCCGCTCGCCATAGACAAACTGCCCGGCGGAGAATTCCCGGTTCAGGAGCATCTGCAGGGCCGATGTATCCAGTCCGCGCCCCAGGATTTCCCCGGACGGCGACACCAGGAACATCCGCGGCGTCTGGAGCACACCATACAGGCGCTGCCAGTCCTCCGGAGATGGGCTCCACACATGCGTAACACCTTCAAAACCGGCCCTGTATGCCTCCCAGGAAGCCTCGTCCTGCCCCACGTAAATGGCATATACCGTCACCGGATACTTCCCTTCCTTCACAAACGCTTTCAGACGGGCCGATTCCACCTTGCAGGTTGCGCAGCCCGTGTCGTAAAAAAACAGCACGGAATAGCCCTCTCCGGGTATTTTCACGCGGGCCCCGGACGGGTCAAACGCCTGCAGCACCGGCGCCGGCATCCCAATGAGCGAGGCCTCGTTGAACGCCACGAACACCTTGGCATTCACGAGATCCATCTCCTCCGCCATGGCCACCTTGCCGGAAAGGAACCACGCCCGCGCCACATGCACGGCAACGGCGTCGTCCCCCATAATCTTGGACTGGAGATAATGGTTGTACACCTTGAGCGCCACGTACTGCCGCACCAGCGAATCCTGGCAGGAGGCAATGAGGTAGTCGCACTCTTTATTCTGGACCGATGCCGGTTCCCCGGCCAGCGCCGTAAAATACTCGTCCAGCTTGGCGCCCAGCTCCGGATACGGCTCCTGGGTCCAGGCGACAACGGAAAAAACGGCCGTCAAAAGGGATGCAAGCAGCTTTTTCATAGCTCCACGCCCTCCGGGATAAAGGCCGAATAGTCTCCGCCATGCCGGAGGATGTCCCGCACGGCGGAAGAAGAAATGTGCGCAAACTCCTGGGCGGTAGGGATGATGATGGTCTCGATTTCCGGCGCCAGGCGGCGGTTGGCGTCCGCTATGGAACGTTCCGTCTCAAAGTCTATCATGTTGCGCACCCCACGCACAATGTGATGAATCCCCCGCTGGCGGCACGCATCAATGGTAAGGCATTCGTACGAAATGACGGAAACGCCTGATAATCCGGCGGTTGCACGATGAATGACGTCCAGCTTTTTCTCCATGTCAAAAAAGCCCCGCTTGTCCTGGTTGATACCCACGGCCACCACCACCTCGTCGAACATGGTGAGGGCGCGTTTGAGGATATTCAAGTGACCGGCCGTAAAAGGGTCGAAAGAGCCGGGAAAAAGCGCTTTGGTTTTCATAACTGCCAATTAATAGGAGTTTTACCCTCTGAAACGAGGAGTTGGTTGGTCTTGGAAAAATGCCGGCAGCCGAAGAAGGCGCCCCGGGCCAGCGGAGACGGATGGGCCGCCTCCAGCACATGATGCCGGGAAGGGTCTATCAGGCTTGCCTTGCTACGGGCATAGCTGCCCCACAGCAGGAACACGATGCCGCGGCAGTTCGCATTCAGATAGCGGATGACGGCGTCCGTAAATTCCTGCCAGCCAATATTTTGGTGCGACGCAGCCTGCCCGGCTTCCACCGTGAGGATGCTGTTCAGCAGCAGGACACCCTGCCGGGCCCAGTCCTCCAGATTGGGACGGCCGCTCATGCGGATGCCCAGATCCGTCTCGATTTCCCGGAAGATATTCCGAAGCGAAGGCGGCATGCGCACCCCGTCCGGCACGGAGAAAGACAGCCCCATGGCCTCTCCCGGATTGTGGTACGGGTCCTGGCCCAGGATAACCACCTTCACCTGCTGAACGGGCGTGAGCTCGAACGCACGGAAAATGAGACCTCCGGGCGGGTAAATCACCTTCCCGGCGGCTTTTTCCTGATGCAGAAAGCGCGCCAGCTGTGCGAAATACGGTTTCCCGAATTCGCCCGCCAACGCGTCTTTCCAACTTTGCTCTATCTTTACGTCCATAGATTCTTCGCTTCGCTCAGAATGACATGCAAGGGCGTCAGAAAATAAAATCTATGACATCCTTGATGGTTTTCACATAGACAAAGATAAGACCTTTTATGTAAATTTCCTTGATATCTTCCACATCTTTGCGATTTTCCTCGGAAATCACGATGGTGTGGACGCCCGCGCGCTTGGCCGCCAGGATTTTCTCCTTGATGCCGCCAACCGGCAGCACACGGCCGCGGAGGGTCATTTCGCCCGTCATGGCAATCTGGCTCTTGGGGGCCTTCCCGCGCAGCGCGCTCACCATGGAACTCACCATGGTAATGCCCGCCGACGGGCCGTCCTTGGGCACGGCGCCCTCCGGCACATGGATGTGGATATCCTTCTTCATGAATTCCTCCGTGGTAAGGCCGGCCAGTTCCGGATGGGCCTTCACATACTGCCAGGCAATCTGCGCACTTTCCTTCATCACGTCGCCCAGGTTGCCGGTCATGGACAGGGCTCCCTTGCCCTCGCTCACCTGGCTTTCCACAAAGAGGATTTCACCGCCCATCTCCGTCCAGGCCAGGCCGGTGACCACACCGGGGCCTTCGTTGCCCTTCACATCGTCATGGAAGGCCGTGGGAAGACCCAGGTACTCACGCAAATGCGCGGGTTCAATCACCCTGGGGAACGCCTGTCCCAGGGCCATCTTCTTGGCCGTCACGCGCGCAATCTTGGCAATCTGCTTCTCCAGGCCGCGCACGCCGGATTCATGGGTATATTTGTCGATGATTTCCCGCAGGGCTGCGTCGCTGATGGAAAGCTCATCGGCACGCAGTCCATGTTCCGTCAATTGTTTGGGGACCAGGTACTTGTGGGCAATCTCCAGCTTTTCTTCCGCCAGGTATCCGCTCACGTTGATCATCTCCATGCGGTCTTTCAGGGCCGGCTGGATGGTGCCAATGCCGTTGGCCGTGGTGATGAACAGCACGTTGGACAGGTCATAGTCTATGTCCAGGTAGTTGTCGTGGAAGGTGGTGTTTTGCTCCGGGTCCAGGGCCTCCAGCAGGGCGCTGGAAGGGTCTCCCTTGAAGTCCGACGACAGTTTGTCAATCTCGTCCAGGACAATCACCGGATTGGAGGTGCCGGCGCGCTGGATGCCGTTCAGAATACGGCCCGGAAGCGCCCCCACGTAGGTTTTGCGGTGACCACGAATCTCGGCCTCGTCGTGCATGCCGCCCAGGGATATCCTTATATATTTACGCCCGAGCGCGCGTGCGATGCTCTTGCCCAGGGACGTCTTACCCACGCCGGGAGGGCCCCACAGGCACAGGATGGGCGAACGCATGTTCCCCTTGAGCTTGAGCACGGCCAGGTACTCGATAATGCGGTCTTTCACGCTGTCCAGGCCAAAGTGGTCCTCGTCCAGCACTTCCTGCGCATGCTGCAGGTCCAGGTTGTCGTCTGACAGTTCCCCCCAGGGCAGGTCCAGCATAAACTGAATGTACGCGTACTGGATGCTGTAGTCCGGCGACGTAGGGTTGTATTTCTCCAGGCGGGCCATTTCCTTGTCGAAGAGGGCACGCACCTCCTTGGACCACTTTTTCTCGTCGGCCCGGCGGCGCATTTTCTCAAACTCCTCGCCTTCGTCCATGCCCAGTTCCTCCTGGATGGTACGCAGCTGGTTGTTCAGGTAATATTCCCGCTGCTGCTGGTCGATATCGGTCTTTACCTTCTGGTTAATCTCCTGCTTGATTTGCAGCAGCTGCGTCTGGGTGTCCAGCACCTTGAGCAGGGCCAGGCCACGCTCGTGGATGTCCGTGATGGAGAGCAGGGCCGTACGCTCGGAGAAATTCTCCACCTCGATGGTGGTGGCGATGAAATTCACCAGAAAGTGGAAATTCTCGATGCTGCGCAGCGCGCCAACGGCTTCCTTGGGGGCGAAGGAGGAGGACTTCACGATGAGGGCCGCCTTTTCCTTCAGGGACTCGGCCAGCACGCGGATCTCGCGTTCATCGGCATCGGCAGGAAGGGCCTCTTCTATATAGCTCACGCGGCCCTCCAGGTAGGGTTCATAGGAAACCAACTCCTGCAGCTGGGCCAGCGAACCGCCCTGCAGGATGGCCGTGACCGAACCGTCCGGCATTTCCAACGTCTTGATGAGCTTGCAAACGGTGCCGAACCGGTACAAATCCCCTTCCCGGGGCTCCTCTACCGACACATCCACCTGCGGGAAAGCCGCCAGCCAGCCGGCGCCGGACTCCACGGCCTGCACCAGTTTCACCGACTTCTCCCGCCCCACCGTCACCGGGAACACCGTTCCGGGGAAGACGACGGCATTGCGAAGCGCCAGGACGGGAATAACCGGCGGCAGTTCCGCCGTATCCACTTTCATGGACGCAGCCTCCCCTACTACGGGCATAATATTCACCTCCACGGAGGAGGGCATCATCATATCTTGTAGATTTTTCATATCAATCTGCCATTTTGTCATATAATTAGGGCACAATAATCCCGGTCCCTATATGGTCAATCTCCGTGCCAATCGTGTTATTTGGCAGATTTTTACCATTAAGATTTTGAATTGTGAAAAATTAAATCTATTTTTGCGCTGATTTTCAGTATATGAAAACCAAACGTATAAAACTATAAAAACTATGACTAAGGCAGAGATTGTAAACGAAGTATCCAAAACCACCGGTCTGGAAAAGACGCAGGTTCTGGCTGTTATTGAAGAATTCACCAACGTGGTAAAGGGTTCCCTGATTGCCGGCAACCCGGTTTATCTCCGTGGCTTCGGCAGCTTTATCATCAAGCACCGCGCCCAGAAGGCCGCCCGCAACATCACCCGCAAAACCACCATCACCATCCCTGCACATGACATCCCGGCCTTCAAGCCCGCCAAGAGCTTTGCGAGCGCCGTTAAAGAGAAATAAACCCTTAACAACCATTTCATTATGCCCAACGGTAAAAAGCATAAGAGACACAAGATGGCGACGCACAAGCGTAAAAAACGCTTGCGCAAGAACCGCCACAAGAAGAAGTAAGCCTTCTTCCCTAAGTACAGGGCTTGCGGAGGGATTCGCGAGCCCTTGTCTTGTAAAACCAACATTTCCACATGGAGTCAGAGAAACCGGACAAGGATCTGATTGTTGACGTTAGTTCAACGGAGGTACATATCGCCCTGATGGAAAATCACCGGCTGATAGAGTACAACACGGAGTCCAGCACTGGGAACAAATTCACCGTGGGAGACGTTCACCTGGGTAAGGTGAAAAAGATTCTCCCCAATCTCAATGCTGCCTTTGTGGACATCGGCGACAAAAAAGAGGCCTTCATCCATTATCTGGACTTGGGACTGTACTTCAATGCGTTCGACCAGTTTGTAAAGGAATCCAACGGCAACACGAATCTCAAAGACTTGTATTCGCGCATTGCCATCGGAACCCCTCTTCCCAAAGAAGGACGCATAGAAGAATACCTGAAACCCGGCCAGATGATTGTGGCGCAAATCGTCAAGGAGCCCATTTCCACAAAGGGATCGCGACTGACTGCGGAAATTTCACTAGCAGGACGCAACATCGTACTTCTCCCCTTCGCAGAGAAAGTGTCCATCTCCCAGAAGATTGGCTCGAAGGAAGAGAAACGTAGATTAGAGACACTGGTCAGGAGCATTCTCCCCAAGAATTACGGTGCCATCATCCGCACCGCCGCGGAAGGCAAAAACGCCGCCACGCTGGTAGGAGAGACCGAATCGCTCATTGAAAAATGGGAAAGCTCCTGGAAAAAGATTGCCAAAAACAAGACCGTCCAGCTGCTCTTTACGGAATACAGCAAAACAACTACCGTCCTGAGGGACCTCCTCA
>DFFY01000054.1:0-43779 GCA_002371115.1 Bacteroidales bacterium UBA3764 | reverse complement strand
CGTTCTCCAACATCTGGATCAACGATGCACACGTGGCCGAAGAAGCCCGGAAGTATGTTTCGCTCATTTCTCCGGAACAAGAGAAAATCGTGCACCTGTATGAAGGGAAACAGCCCATCTATGACCATTTTGAGGTCACCCGACAAATCAAGGGCTCCTTCGGAAAAGTTGTGCCGATGCGGCAGGGCGCCTATCTGGTAATCGAAACCACAGAAGCGCTGAATGTCATCGACGTAAACAGCGGTATCCGCACCAAGACGGCCGACCAGGAGGAGAATTCCTTCGAGGTGAACAAGATAGCGGCCGAGGAAATTGCCCGACAGCTGCGGCTGCGGGACATGGGCGGAATTGTGATTGTGGACTTCATCGACATGGAGACCAATGAACACAAGAATGCGCTGTTCAAACTGGTGCAGGAGCTTATGGAAGCTGACAGGGCCAAGCACAACGTGCTGCCGCTCACCAAGTTCGGACTGATGCAAATCACCCGGCAGCGGATTCGCCCTGTAACGGAAATCAACACCTCGGAGCAGTGCCCCGTATGCCACGGCACCGGGAAAATCCACTCCAGTGTTGTCATCGATGAAGAGATAGAGCGTAAAATCGCCTTCTATGTCATCGAAAAAGGTGTCAGAAGTATCAAACTGAAGACAAGCCCCATCCTGGGCGCTTATCTGAAACGCGGCATTTTCAATTCCTTCGTCGCCCGCTGGCGCAAACGCTACAAAGCGAAGATAGAACTGGAAGAAGTGACGGATTTCACCGTCCTGCAAAATGAAATGTACAATGAGAAAGGAGAGAAGCTCGAGTAAGAGTTTCTCTCTTTTTTACATGTTTTTCACGTATCCCCTCCATTTTTCAATGAGTGCGGCAATGTCCGCGGGGAGGGGCGCTTCAAAATGGAGACGCTGCCCGGTGACCGGATGGGTGAAGCCCAGCGTTCTGGCGTGCAGCGCCTGGCGCGGACACAGGGCAAAACAATTCTGGATGAACTGCTTGTACTTGGCATAGATGGTGCCCTGACGAATCTCTGAGCCGCCGTACCGCTCGTCATTGAAAAGGGGATGGCCCATGGACGCCATGTGCACGCGAATCTGGTGCGTACGGCCCGTCTCCAGGCGGCATTCCACCACGGTGATAAACCCGAAGCGCTCCAGCACTCGCCAGTGCGTCACGGCCCATTTCCCTTTGTCCGGGTCCTCATACACGCGGAAGCGCAAGCGGTCGTTCGGGTCCCGGCCGATGGTGCCGGAAATGGTGCCTTCGTCCTCCGCGATATTGCCCCACACTACGGCCGTATATACCCGGTCGATGGAATGGACAAAGAACTGGTCCGCCAGGTTCAGCTGGGCAGCCGGATTCTTGGCTACCACCAAAAGCCCGGAAGTATCTTTGTCTATGCGGTGCACCAACACGCCCATGCGCTCGTCTTCCACGTCCGGGGACAGGTGCAGGTAATAAGCGAGGGCGTTCACCAACGTGCCGTTGTAGTTCCCGTGTCCGGGATGCACCACCATGCCGGCGGGCTTGTTCACCACCAGCACGTCGTCGTCTTCATAGACAATGTCCAGGGGAATGTTTTCCGGCAGAATCTCCGTGCCGCGCCGCTCATAGGGCATTACGAACTTCACCACATCGCAGGGGCGGACGATATAATTGGCTTTTACTGCTTTGTCGTTCACCAGCACATAGCCCAGCTTAATGGCCTGCTGCACCCGGTGGCGGGAGGTGTCCTCCTGGTGGGAGGCGATGAATTTGTCTATCCGCAGCGGCTCCTGGCCTTTGTCCACCAGAATGCGGAAGTGTTCGAACATCTCTTCGGGAGATTCCTCGACTTCGCTCGGAATGACAGGTAAATCTATCATTTGGCGGGTACTTTTTGCGGGTCCAGCGTGAGGTAGATATTCACGGTGCTGCCCAGGGGTTTTTCTTCGCCCTCCGCCTCCTGCTTATAGACGATGGCGTTCACGGAGTCTGCGTAGGTGCGGATGCCCTGGTCAAAGCGCACGCGGCCCGTATTAAGAAAACGGTCATGCAGGGCATCTACGGCCGATACATACTTCATGCCGATAACACGGGGCACCAGCGTTTGGTCCTCCTCCCTGTTCACACCCACTTTAAGGTCGATGGCGGAACCGCTGACCACCAGGTCCCCGGCCTTTACCTCTTTTCCCTCACAGTATTGCCCCAACACGGTATTGGTGGCAATATCTTTCACATACCGCAGGTTGCCCAGGTTGAGGCCGCGGTTCTTGAGCTCCGTGCGGGCCTCGGTGATGGAATACCCATACAGATTGGGCATCACCACTTTGCGGGGCACCACCGAATTGATTGTAAGGAAAATGCTGCGGCCTTTTTTTACCGTTGCCCCGGCCTTGGGTTGTTGCCGGTACACCACGCCGCCGGGCAGCCGGCGCACGAACACGGAGTCCACCACTTTTACTTTTACGTCTGACTGGGAGGCCATGCTTTGGGCCTCCTGCACGCTCAGGGAGGTGAAATCCGGTGCCGTAACGGTTTGGCCATGGCGGGTAATCACCTTCAGTCCCACGGAAACGCCGATGATGAGGACAACGAAAAAAACTACGGCGCCGATGAGGTTCTTCAATATCCAGCGGTCTTTCATAATGGAATCCTTATTTATGGCTGCGAAGATACGAAAAAAATCTTATTGTGCCGTAATCTCCAGTCAGAGTACTTCGATGGTGGGGGTTACATACGGTGTATTCATGTTCAATGCTTTATTTCCAGGGTTCTGGGTTCATGTCTTCAAGGTCGCCCGTTGCTTCTCCGCCGGCCTTCTTGACCGTAACGGTGCAGCTGGCGCTCACGCCGCCGGCCGTGGCGGTGATGGTGGCGGTACCCTCGGCCACAGCGGTCACAACGCCGCCGGACACGGTGGCTACGGCTGCATCGGTGGTGCTCCAGACCACCGTATTGTCAGTGGCGTTGTCTGGGAGCACGGTGGCGATGAGGGTGAATGTTCCACCCTGAACCAGTTCCAACTGGGTCTGGCTCAGCATAACTTCGCTCACCGGAATCACCGTAGGGCCCGACGTTCCGTCCTTGATGCAGCGCACCGGCACACCGTAAGAACGGGCGCCGTCGGCCCATGTATGATTGCCGGTGGAAGACAGGCACAATCTGCTGTAACGCCTGTGAGACTTATTGGTGTTATCCGAAGGCGTTGCGCAAGGGATGAAAGCACGGGATTCAGAGCCGCCGCCCGGCCACAAGGACAGGTTGAGGGAGACATAACGGTAAGAAGTGAACGGGAAGAAGAGTTTCCCCTCAATGGCCCATCCGCCGGTAGCGGCGCTGTTATTGGCAAGCGCCATCTCCAGCAGCCCTGCAAGGTCTGCATAGACGGGAACGTGGTATCCGGCCGGACAAGGGTCGAACATGGTCTTTGCGGCGGCGACGGTGTTCTGCCCGTCACCGGTGATGTCCTTGTTCCACCAGTCATAGACCACTTCGGCATCGTTATAAGTGCTCCAGTCTTCGGTGATGTCTGTAACGCCGGAAGGATGATAACCGCCGTAGAAGATGTGCGGGTTGGCGATGGAATTCTCCAGGGAACCGTCTGTCTTGGAGGCATGGGAAACGAACGGCGTAATGGTTGCCACCTTTGCATCTTCCGTATATTTCTGCAGGAACGGGTCTTTTCGGCCCCACTGATAATAGTAGCCGTTGTATCCTTCCTTGTTGAAACCTTCCTGATGCGCGCCCAGGTTCATGTTCAGCCATACGGTACCGTTGGAAAGCGCGACATCCCGGATGTCGCTGTTGGCCCAGATATGCCAGGACCACAGCGTCTTTCCTTCCGCATCCAGCACGGACACAAGCGCCGTTCCCGCAGGAAGGTTGTCTTCAACCGTCTGGAAATAAATATATCCATCCTGATAGCCGGGGTCGCCCACAAGGAAACTGCCGCCATCCCGGTAATACGTCTTGGCCTCCACAATTCCGGACGTCTTTGCGTCAAGGCCGCAGGAGGTCGTTACGCCGTTACCCATTATGTCGGCACGGAATTTATACTTGCCGGGAGCGGTTATCATGTAGCAGTTGGCCGTTTCTTCCGAGGAAAGGTCGATGAAATCATCGACAAGGGTAAGGGTTATTTCCTTGTAGGCCGACCTGTTGACGCTCACAGTCCTGTCAACGATGCAGGAATAGCCGAGACCGCTGCTGAATGTGATATCGGCCTTCAGGTTGCCGAATTCCCCCGGAGGCACAATCACGTAAATGGGTGTCCCTGCAGGAACCGGATTCCCCGAAGCATCCACCATGACCGATTTCTCCCCTTGGGAGCTGTCCACGAGGATGCCCCCGTCTTCGGCGAACATGGCCGATACGAGGCCGGAGAGTGCGCTGCTGGACGTAAGCGTAATCGAGGTGACCGAAAGGTCCTTGAAAGCATCTCCGGAGACCACAAGCTTCAGAAGGGATGCAATGTTGCGGAAAGAGAAGTTCCTCCGGTTGTCACAGACGGCGATCATGGGGAAGGACTCCGAGGCAAAGCCGCCTTCCTGGTAAACCTGCCTGGACGGAATCATGGCCGTGAAGGTGCCTTCTGAATAGGAGGCGGCCGACGCCGGATACACAGCATAGAAGTTATTTCCCTCAATCTCGGTGTCCGTTGCATACAGGGCAGCATAAGTAGAACCGCCTTCCTCCACATAAAGCGTCATGTGCTCGTTTCCGTTGGAGACGAGGATAGGGTCGTCCGTAAGCCAGGTAATGGTTCCTGTTCCCATCTCCACAGCCGTCTTGGTGGCCGGGATGGTTGCACGGAAATCCGTTGCTATATGCGGCAGCTGCACTTCTTCGCCGGGATTCTCAGGCTGGGCCGGTATAACCGCTTCTTCCCGCTGGCAGGAAAGAAGAGAGGCTGCGAGCGCCGTCAGGCAAAATAAGAATGACTTTTTCATACGCTTAATTGTATCGGACTGCGATGTAGGAAATAGCACTGTAATGAGCGTTCTGTTCAGACTCATTCAAATGGGCATCGGAATAGTCCATTCCACTGGAGCAGAGGTCGTTGCGGGGAGACATGCGAATATAGACTTTCTCCTGTCCCAGCATTTCCCTGGGCAGGCGGAAATTGATATGCTTGAAGCCCACCACCGAGTGGTACAGGGCTGCGGAAGCAATGGAAACGTCCGGCACCGTGTACTGGGCAATCTCTGTCCAGTTGTAGTCCTCCTGGGCATCGGTCGTTGACCACTCGAGTTTCCAGTACCTGGGGGCATACAGTTCCTGGCTGGTATTCAAGACGGCAATCTGGAGGGAGAGCTGGTCGGTGTTGATGCCGGCCGTGGAGAAGCACAGAAGCCAGCTGTACGGCCTGTTGCGCTCATAATCCCACCAGTCCGTCGCCTGGAACGAGGTGTAGCATTCGGCCGGGACCAGACCCTTGCCCACATTGGCCTCCGACGTGTAGTTGATGCTGCCGTAAACGGCTTCGTTAAAATAGCACAGAGGAGAAGCCGCGTTCGGGCCGCACCACTGGGGGCTGGCGGAGTTGGGGCCGTCAACAAGGTCGTCCATGGCGCGGTTCCAATGCTCCTTGTTGAGGTCAATTAAGATTCCGAGTCCGTTCATATTCCCGACGTTGCGTCCGAAATAATGGGTTTTGGCTTTCCCCTTGGGGCCCAGATAATCGAAGGTTACAGATTTGGAGAAATGCTGATTGTAAGTGGTTTCCGTAAAATCCTTTGAATCAGAACCGGTATAGCGCTTCTGATAAGTATGGGTGAACCATCCGTTGGTGCCGTAAGTGGGAAGGCAAACTTCATTCTGGGGATCCGGATTCCAGAAACGGTATTCGGTAAGCAGGTGGGAGAAGCTGTTTTCCACACTGGACTGCATTTCCTTCCACACATCGTCTTTGACCTGCGGCCTTATCTGGTATGTGCCGATGCGCCCCAGTTCCGAGGAGGTATCCATATCCTCGGGTTCGGCCCCGTTTTCCCATTCGAAGCGGGAATACCGCTCGTGGACGATGACGCCCGAGATGTTTCCGCTTCCGTAAGGGAGGATGGTTCCGTCGTTTCGGAACATGCAGGTAGAGTTGGTGTAAAGGTACATGTCGTCCCCGTTTATATCCCGGAGCAGACGCGGGTACTTGGAAAGCCTGTTTGCACCGCTGGCAATGGTGTAGCCCTCGTTTACGGGCATCAGATCGCCTTTTCTCACGGGGATCTCCACGTCCATGAGCTTCACATAGGTAAAGATGTCGTCGTCTGTCAAATCCGCTATATGGAGTTCCTTCTTAGGGAGGGAATTGACATCGCCGCTCTCCTGGAGCACAAACATGTTGGTCTTCACGTTGTTCACCACCAGATAGGAAGGGTTGTCGTACAGGACCGGGGTGGTTCCGTACAACAGCACTTTCACATGGTCATAAAGTTCTGTGATATTGTCATCCCGGGAACTGGCCACAAGGCAGATCCCCTGCGTGCCGTCCATGCTTTCCAGATAGATGGTACGCTGGTCGATACTGTAATCGATGGAAGCCGGAGAAGTCTGCGTGTTCTCTCCCGCATTGCGGTTGGCCTTGCTGCTCACCACATACCCCTCGACAATATAGTAAAACTCCAGTTTCTTGTTGTTGTTCTTTTCCACCGATTCCTTGAGCTCCTGCATGGAGACCTCCATGCCCAGGACCTCGTTCTTGCTGCGCTGGATGACGTTCAGAAGGAGGGACATCGGCTCTCCCCAGCCGTCAATATACTTGAGCAGGATTTCTGCCGAACGAGGTTTCTCCTCATCCGGATTCGCGGCAGTTTTGAGCTTCAAAGAACAGTTCTGGTCACCGTCTTCCACAAGGGCGATATCCTGAATCCACTCGGTGGCAGCCTCGTCAGAAGAGGAGTAGCTCACAATTTTTTCTATCTGGCTGCTGGGAATGTTGGTGTCCACCACATACTCCTCCTCGCCGCCGGCTCCCTTTGCGATGAGGGAGCGGTTGTCGATGGTGAGCTTGGCCTCCTTCCACCCTTTCTGGCGGAAGACGACGGTATCCCGGCGCGCGTCAACGTCGCTGCAGAGCGTAAAGATGACCTGGCGGCGGAAGGATTCATTGAAGTCACATTCGGCCCGGATATAGCCGTTTGAAGAAAGCTCTGACGGCATCTTCAAGGTGAGCCAGTCATTGTCTTTGGTAATCATCTCCATGTGGTACGGCCCGTTCGAATAGACGGGGATATCCACTTTGCCACCGTCCATTTCAAGGGTATAAGCCTTTATTCCCGCGCCAAGTTTCACAAGGGGAATATCCTTTTCCAGGGAGGTAGAGCAGGAAAGGGCAAATGCTGCCGATAACCCAAGCAGGATATATTTATGCAATGCTTTCATATCAATTGTAACGAACTATGATGGACCCGATTCTCACGGTACCGGTACTGCTTTTGTTAATGGTTCCCTTCTCAATACCGAGGGCTGTGCGCCAGTTGCTGTCCGTGGCCTTTGCCGGAATATCGGTAACAAGATCGGCAGCCTGGAACCTGACCACCACCTTCTTCTTGTCAAAGCATGAGGAGGGCAGTTTCACCAGGTGTTCCGTATAGCCCGGCGTAGAATCCTGCAGGGTCTGTGTCCACCATGCGCAGGTGCGCTGGGTAAGGATTCCGGCCGATGTGAGCTCAGAGAAGGAAAGCCCGTCTGTAGAATACAACACTTTCCAGTGAGAAGGAGCGCTCACCGAAGTGTCGGAGTTGTTGGTGCCATTTCCGTGGCCCCACACAATGCCGATCACCAGATTGCTGCCGGTGCGTCCGTCCGTGCTGAACTCTACGTCAAAGTACTTTCCGGTATTGAGTTCGAAGTCCCACCAGCACTGGGTCAGGCTCCTTGCACCATTTTTCACAATGCCTTTCTGGAAATCGGTATCATATCCGTTGGGCGTGTCATCAAGGGGAAGCAGCGGATTGTTGTAATCCCACGTAAATTCGGTCTTGGCCCCAATCCACTTGAGGGCGCCCTTGTCTCCGGCCCAGCGCTCGTCGGTCTGGAAGTTGCCGTTCCATGTCCACTCGCAGATGGGGATGGAGAAGGCGGGCTGGTCAAGTGCGATGGCTTCCTCGCTCATGGGACGGATCTGGTATTTGCCAAGCTTTCCCCAGCGCACAGGCGCCACCTCGTCGGCCACGATGATGCCGCTGAGGTTACCTGAGCCCTGAGGGACTACGCTGCCCCACTCTACATCCTGTCCGGTCCTGCGCCATGGGCAGGCCGCATTCGTGAGCATGAAGATGGCGTCTCCGTTCACGTCGGAACAAAGGAGCGGAGCAACATCCCAGCGCGGCAGCGCGGTGCCGCAGAAGGAATTGATCTCGTCCAGGAGGCAGTATCCCTCGCTGGTGTTGGTGTAGCAGCCGTCCTTGCTCATCACCTCCACCTGGGGAAGCGTCACATAGGTATAGACGTCTGCATCTGAGAGCTGCCCCACCGTCTTTGTTTTCTCAGGGATTCCCACACCCTCTTCCACATCCAGGAAATTGTCTCTGGTGATGCCGCTAAGCGTGTACCGCATGGGGCTTGAGGCCCGCTCAAGGAGCACTCCGTCCAGGCTCATCAGGACTTTGGTGCCTCCAGGAATCACGTTGTCCGACTTGTCGGCGAATTTCAGGCAGACGCCGTATGTGCCGTCCGTACTTTCAAGGTAGGCGGTGCGGTAGTTCTCCTCCCTGTCGTATGCGAACCGGCCCGTCTGGGGGCTTGAGCACAGGTTGGGGCTTTCATGGTCGCTCACCATAATGCCTTCAAGAAGGATGCTTCCGCGGATGATTCCCGGAACACGGCTTCTCAGGTCCTGGAAACTCAAAAGCTTGGACACTTCCTGGTGGACAGTATAGGTGGCGCTTGCCTCGGGTGCCCCCTCGGACGTGTAGGAAACCGTGATGACGGCATCCCTTACGTTGCCACTTGTGTTCTCATCGGCATGGAAACGGAGGCCCTCCTCATCCAGAGACAGGCCATTTATCCAAGGTCCCGATGCACTGAACTGCACCCCGTCCAGGGACCAGATGTTGTTCTCGGTCGAAGGAACCAGATAGGAGCTTCCGTTGGCGTAGTAATTCCCCTCGGCCGCCTCAAGGGCGATGGTGGGATTCGAGGCCGACTGCCGCACGTTGACGGCTGCCGTAGTCTCGGTTCCGGTAACGGCTGTCAGATACACCGTCAGCTGCGCTTCCCGGTCTTCTCCGGTTCCATTGGCATCAATCGTGAACTCGACATGGTCGGGACCAATCTCGCAGGCGGAAATCCAGGTGGCAGGGCTGCCGTCTGCAGAAGTGGCCCTCCACCTTACATCATCAACGGCATTCCCGAGATTGGTGCTCATCGGGATCCTGAAAGAATGGCTCTGGAGCGGGCTGACAACCACGCTTCTGTCAAGGGTGATGTACGGGCTCTCCACAAGACCCGCCTGAATGACATGGATGGTCTCTGTGCGCCCTTCCTTGGAAACATGCACGTCAATGCTGCGCGCGATGCCGTAGTTGGCCGACCAGCTTAGCACGAAGTCTCCAAGCCCTTCGCCGCTGAGCTTATTGATGGAAGCCCAGTCTACATGCCTGTCCAGCGAAATGCTCCACGGCCCGGTCGAATACACGGCAATGTGGGTGGATCCGGGCGTCTGGGAGATATTGAGGGTATGGGAACTCACGCCCAGGTCATCCACTATCTCGTAAGGCCTCTCGCAGCCCAGGCATACCATGGCCGCAAGCGCAACAATAATATAGTTAATAATCTTTCTCATCTTCATAACAGTATCAGAACCCATAAGCCTTGTTGTCCAGCGCCCCATGGGAATTCACCACCTCTGTTTCAGGGATGGGATAATACTCATGATAGGGTTGCATGTTGGAGCGAAGATTCTCGGAATCCGTGTAATCCTGCACCGTTTCATACCAGATGCCCCAGCGCACAAGGTCGAACTTGCGCTGGAACTCGCCAAAGAGTTCGCAGGCCCGCTCGTCCCTGATTTTCTCCTCAAGGGCGGGAATGGTCTTGAACACGTAATTCTTGAGTCCGGCGCGGGAACGTACCTGGTTCAGGTAAGAGATGGATTTGTCCGTTTCGCCAAGGCCGCACCAGCATTCGGCCAGCATCAGGATGGCATCGGCATATCGGTAAACCTTGTAGTTGTTTCCGTCGTTGGTCTTGACCATGTCGGGGCACCAGAATTTGGGGCCTGGCCAGGGAACGCTGTTGACGCTGGAGAAGGTCTGGCCGTTGTACTCCCAGGCCATGTTGTCGGCCTTGCGGATGTCTGCGCTACGGCGCGGCTGCAGGCCCTGGCTGAAGCGCTTGGTGGGACGTGCCGATGTATGCAAGTCGCAGTCCACCCCCAGTTCCGGAATGGATACGCCATCATAAACCGCATTGCCGATGTTGGTATGGCTGCTGTTGGGCTCCATATAGGCCGCCAGGTTGGAAACGTAGGAAATACCGCCGCGGGAGTAGGCATGCTGTACTTCCATGATGGATTCCGGCGTATTCTTGTTGCGGAAGGTAACGTTGTAGCTGTAGTCGTAGTCCGACAACGGGCCATAAATCTTTTCCACCTTTTCCAGTGCAGATACGGCAGTCCTGTACCACTTCTCTGCATTTTCGGGAACATCCTTGCAGGCGTTCCAGAGGGCCATCTTGCCGATGAGGAACCATGCTGCCGCTTTCCCCAGCCTGGCGTCCTCGTTATCGGAGGTGCGCGTGTCGGGCAGCAGGTCTGATTTTGCAATGGACTCAAGGTCCCTGATGCAGGCTGCCCTTGTCTCGATTGCGCTCATACGAGGCAGTACGGCTATGCGGTCCTGGGTTTCGAAGTCATTCACGTCATCAAAATAGAACGGTACATCGCCGAACATGCAGGTGAGCGTATAGTAGAAGAAGGCGCGGAGCACTTTTGCCTCGCACAGAAGCCTGGCCCTATCCCTTTCTTCCAGATAAGGGGTGTTCTCGATGCCCTGGACGGCAAAATTGCAGCGCTGCACGCCCAGATAGCCGTTTGTCCATACTGTAGAGCCGTAACGGGGCTGAACGGGAGAGACGTCCAGGCGGCAGTCAAGCGTTCCGTAATTGATGTATGCGATATCCGACTGGCACTCCGTAACCGTATAGAAGGTCTGGGTGTAGATGTTCTTGACCGGGATATAACAACCGTTCACAACGGCCTGGCATTCCGCCTTGCTGCGGAAGAAATCGTGCGGGGAAGACAGCGAGGATGTGTCTTCTTTCAGCGAGCAGGCCTGCACGCAAAGGATGGCGAAAACAATGGAAATATACTTTTTCATAATAATCCCTCCTTGTTAAAATTTGACTTGAACGCCCAGTGTGAAGGTGCGCGCCTTGGGATATGCGCCGATATCGGCACGGCGCAGCGTAGAAGACGTCCCCTCACTGGAAACGTCGGGGTCGAAGCCGTTGTAGCGTTTCCACAGCCACAGGTTGTCGCCCACGAAGCTCACAGTGAGATCCCTTATCCACTTGTTCTTCTTGGACAGGTCGAAGGTATAGCTGAGGGTAAGGGTCTTGAGGCGCAGGTAGGAAGCGTCGTAAATCATGAAGTCGCTGGGGAGCGCCTGGTCAGAGATTACGCCGGCACGGGGCAGGTTGGATTCGGGATTGCGCTCCGGATGCCAGGCGTCCAGCATGTAACGGTACTGGTTGGCCCTCCGGCTGCCGGCCATATAGAACTCTGAATAGTTGTATATCTTGCCGCCCAGCGAATAGGCGAAGAACAGTCCAAGACGGAAGCCGTAGATGTAGAACGTATTCTGCAGACCGCCATAGAGGAGCGGATCGGCCGACCCCTGGTACACGAGGTCGTCCTGGTCCAGGTTGCCGTCGTGGTTGATGTCGTAGTAGCGGGGATAGCCCAGCTGATAGGCACTGGTACCGAGGCTGGCGTAGGCATGGGTGGCCTCGTTGGCCGTCACTTCTTCCTGAGTGTGCCACACGCCGCCGTACTTGAAGCCCCACAGGGAGTTCAGCGGATAGCCCTTCACGTAACCGTACATCATGAAGGAGTTGCTTCCCGGCGAAGAATAAGCCGAGACGAAGTCCTCTGAGCCGATTTCTTCCACCATCTGTTTGTTGTGCGAGAAGGTGAAGGTGGTACTCCAGCTGAAATTCTTCTTTGTAATGTTGTGGGTTTCAAGGGAAAGTTCCACACCGCTGTTGGAGGTGCTGCCGATGTTGGCATAACGGGAAGAATAACCGGTCTGCCTTGCAAGCTGCACCGTAAGAAGGAGGTCCGTCGTAAGGGAATAGTAGTATTCCGCCGTCAGATTAATCCTGTTGTTAAAGAGGGAAATATCCGCGGCAATGTTGTACAGGGCCGTTTTTTCCCAGGTCAGGTACGGGGAATCCAGGCGGGAACGGTAGTAGGCCGCAGGCTGTGAGCCGCCGAAAACGTAGCCTTCGGTTGTGGAAGACAGGGCTGCCAGCGAGCGGTATTCCGTGATGGCGTCGTTGCCGGTGAGGCCTGCACTGGCTCTCAGGGAAAGGTCATCAACCCAGTCCACATGCTTCATGAAAGGCTCGTTGGAGACATTCCATCGCAACGCAGCAGAGGGGAAGAACGCCCATTTGTGGCTCTCGGCAAAGTTGGAGGCCCCGTCAAAACGGCCCGTAGCGGTGACATAATAACGGGATTTGTAGTTCCAGTCGGCACGGCCGAAGAAGGACATCTTGGTCTTGGACGACGTGGACGTGGAGGCGTTGTAGGTCTCCTTGTCCAGGACAGCGTTCATGTTGTTCCACTTCACGGCATCGTCCATGTAGCCGCTCCCGGTAAGGCTGAAGTCGTTCTTCGCGCTCTTGTAGGCCGATATACCGCCAAGGAGGTTCAGCGTATGACTGCCGAGGTTCTTGAACGTGTAGGAAGCAGTGGTTTCATTGGAAAGCGACCATGTATCGTACTCGTCACGGTAGGCTTCACCGCCATCCGTTTCATTCTTTGCAGGCATTGAACCCGGCTCATAGCGGAACGAATGCCTTTTGAAAAGGAAGTAGGACAGCGTGCTCTTGATATTGAGGTTCTCAATGGGCGTCAGGTCCAGCTTGAAGGAATGGTTGGTGGAATGATAGATCCGGTAGTCGGTAATGAGGTCTATGGAAGCACGCGGGTTGTTGATGCGCCGGTTGTCATTGTTTCCGTCAACAAGGGTGTTGTTGTAATCCTCCGGGCCGATGAGCGGGGACAGGTACTGTCCCGAAGTCCTGTACGAAGTGCCGCCGATGGACGCTTTGGCCAGATCCTGGTTCCTGTATGTGTAAGTGCCGGAATAGCCCAGCTTGAGCCAGGGGAAGAGCTCCCGGTCAAAGGAGAGACGGCCGGTGAAACGTTTCTGCCCGCTGCCGTCGATGATACCGGGCGTGTCATTGTAGGAGAAGGAGGCGTAGTACGATGACTTGGGGGCCTTCCCGGAAAGCGAGAGCGCATAGTTCTGCGTGACGGCCGTCCTTGTCATTTCCTTGATCCAGTCTGTTCCCGTGAGCGAGAACGGATCGGGATAGACGGATTCGGAAAGGGGCTTTGTCTGATTGCTGAAATAGGCGTAGTCGTTCCTGTACAGGGCGAACTCTGTCGCGTTCATGATATCCAGACCCCGGGGGAGGGAGGCGATGCCCACATCGGCCTTGAAGGTGATGTTGGGCTTGCCTTCCTGGCCGCTGCCCTGCTTGGTGGTGATGATGATGACGCCGTTGGCGCCGCGCGAACCGTAGATGGCGGTGGCCGATGCATCCTTCAGGACGGAGATGGAGGCAATATCGTCCGAGTTGATGTCGTTGAGGTCGTTGATGGCATCCATCACGCCGTCAACCACAAACAACGGCTCGTTGGAGGCGGTGATGGAACGGGAGCCGCGGATACGGATGGTGGTGGTGGCGCCCGGAGCACCGTCGGTGGACATGAATTCGGCCCCGGCGATACGCCCCTGGAGGGCGTTGTCCACAGACACCGACGGCGAGTCGGTGATGTCGGCCATCTTCACATTGGTCACGGAGCCGGTAAGGTCGGACTTCTTGGTGGTGCCGTAGCCGATGACCACAATCTCCTCAAGGTTGTTGGAATCGGGCTGGAGGACAACGTTGATGACCGTCTGCTCCCCAACCTTTATGCGCTGATCCACAAAGCCGATGAAACTGAATACCAGCACATCCTCCGGAGAAGCTTCCAAAGTGAAGTTGCCGTCCAGGTCCGTTATGGTGCCGGCCGAAGGGTTGTCGGCAAACACCACACCCGCGCCGATGAGCGGGAAATTCTCATTGTCATACACCACACCTGTAACGGTGTGCTTCTGGGCGAAGGACACAAACGGCAGGAGGGCGAAAAGTGTCGCCAGCGCGAAGGATTTCAATTGATTTCTACTCATCTGCAGGTCCTCCACAAATTATGTCCCTGCCGCTTCTGGAGCCGTTCGCAAGGAACAAGTCCTCATCAAGCAGCAAATCCTGCCTGTACACGAATATATCGTCCAGGAACACCCTGCTGCAACGGCCGTCATCGGAACCTTTCATGTCTCCGGCAATGAAACGGATGGCTGTATCAACCGTAATGGGATTGGAATCAGTCCCTTCTATGAACACCAGGAAGGAGTGGCCCTCGAAGATATCATAAGGATAGTTGGGGCTGTCCATGTCATAGGTGGGGATGGGCATCTGCACGCTTGTACCTCTGATATTGACAAAATCCCTTATGTAGCCGCCGCCCGTCACCTCGACGGTAAAGATATTCAAATCTGCGGGATTTGAGCGTTTCTGAGGGCGGCTCATGGGCACAATCGGTTCTGTCCCGCCGGTGTAGTCCGGCAGAATGTCTCCGTTCTGCACAACGGCCTTGAAGGACACGACAAGGAGGGTGTCATACTGGAAGTCGGACGTGTGCGGGGTAATGAAATCGGCCCCGGCGCCACGGTCGTTGCCAAGTTTGATGTATCCTTCCTTTCCATAGACCCAGGCGTCTTCTTCCCCTTCTATGAGGGTGGAGGTGTATCCAAGGTTCTTCTGGGCGGCCGTCCAATGGTTCATGAGCACATCCCCGAAGGTGGCGTTGGGCTCCAGGGAACCGTACATCCAGGAGAAATCGCAGGTAATCCTTGGATCCAGGCCCTGCTGAATCACCAGATACTTGCCCAGGAACTGCTCCTCGCAGGTGAGCATGAGCACCCCGTAGCGGCGGGTATAGAGCCCGGTGGGAACGCCGTTCACCGTCCTGTAGCGGCGGGAAGAAACCGGCTGCACCGTAACGTCTATGCTCCACAGCCCATCACCGAGGGACTTGGGGTCGCTGATGCTGGCCCAGGTATTGTCTTCACTCTGCCACTTGGCGGTGAAGGACACGTTGGAACGGATATAATAGGTATAGGTGCCGCCCTTGACACTCACACACGAAGTGTCAAGCTGGGTATCAGTGTTCCGGGCATCGGCATAAACCCTGATATAGTCGCTTCGCTCTGCATTCCTGTTCTCCTTGCCA
The DNA here is from genome assembly GCA_002371115.1 of Bacteroidales bacterium UBA3764. GTDB lineage: Bacteria > Bacteroidota > Bacteroidia > Bacteroidales > UBA932 > Cryptobacteroides. The sequence continues at coordinate 28,292 of DFFY01000054.1, read as the reverse complement.
CAGGAAATCAGGCAGATAGCGAACATGGCGAAATAAAATAATCTCCTCATCACTTTGACATGTCAAATTCTATCAGAAGCGGACGGTGGTCTGAAGGGACCTTGGCCAGTTTGGCGTCCGACTCGGGATCTCGTATGGAACTGTATGTAATGGTGCTCCATTTGTCATTGAGTATCATGGAAAAACCGCTCACGCGCCTTTGCATGGATTCGCTGCCGTACATGATATCCATGCGGGCAAGGCCGAGCGTAGATGGCATGAACCGGCCTTCTCCGGTGTAGTAGGAGCCGGCGCCTTCTCGGAGCATGTCATAAAGCTGGCGTCCGGCCTTGGAAGCATTCCGGAAAGCACGGTGCGGCTCGGCCCACTTGTTCTCCTCCAGCCAGCGGTCGTACTGTACCTGTTCCGATTCATAATACGGGGCGTCTATCGGAGAAACAGAGTTGGTGTCGCCCATCAGGAGCCAGTCGTCGCCCCAGTCCGACTTCTTGCATGTAGCATTCATGATGGTCTCCACTTCTCTTCTGGCATAATCGTAACCTTCAAGCTTCGCAATACTGGCCACACTTTCCCATCTGGAAGGGTCAAACTTGAAAGGCCACATGTGCATGGTAACCAGATTGAGGGTCTTGCCGTCAACGGTTATCTGGAAATGGCCGGCGCCATGCATGACGGTCGTACTCTTCCCCGTGGCGTCCGTGCCGCTGGAAATACGCCTGATGGTAGTAACAGGATACTTGGAGGTGACAACCTGAGGATAGTCGTCGCGATAGGCACTCACGGCATGGTAGCTGTGGCCGAACCGCTGTGCGAGCGCCCTCCATTCGGCATTCTCTATCGCGGTAACGCCGTTACTCTGTTGTACCGACGTGGTTGCCTTGTTCTTGAAAAGGAAATAGTCGGCCTTTCCATAACCGCTTGGCGACGCAACACCGGTTGGCCAAACGCTCTGCGCTTCACAGAAGATGCACACATCGGGGTCGTACTTGTTTACGAAGGCCACGAAGTTGTCGAAGTTGTTGCCCTGGTCGGCCCACATGCCGTTCTGGATATTGTAAAGAAGGACGCGAAGCTTTTTCTCCGGATGGGGAATGCTCAACCGCCTGATCTCAATATTATCGACGAACACACCATGGGTCCTTTCAGAGCTGTCTTCTCCCCAGAGTCCCAGGGCCGACAGTTCGTTCATGTTCGTGAGCTTGACCTGTACGTGATGCCAGGACGCCTCTTCCGGGAACGGCTTTACGTAACAGACGTTCCTGAAGTTATGGGAATAGGTGTTGTTTCCCTCGATGGCATTGGACAACGCCACCGGCTGTCCGTCCACTGTCATGGAACAGGCGATTCCGCTGCCGTCAAGTTGGGAGCAGAAGTATTCGTCGGCGCCGTCACGGAAACAGACGTCAAAATCTATCATCAATCCGTAGAAGACTTCCTTGTCATTGCGTGCGGCCAATGGCTGGATGCCGCCGCGGGTCCTTTCGTTTCCTACTCCAAGGCAGCCCTGATACTCCTGGCAGCGCAGCATGTACTTGACGTCTTCGATGTTGCGGCTCTTCAGATAAGACTGCGACACATCTGCGGAATAACCTACTGTAGAGCCGTTTATCCTGTCCCAGTTGGACTGGATGGCCACAGATCCGGGCGTGGATGCTCCGACGGTATAGAACGCCTCTTCTCTGCCCGTGCGGCCTGCGCCCGGCGTGGTGAAGGTATCCGGCGCATAGGAAGATATCCCCTGATGACCTTTCACGCTGCCGCCCCACACGAAGTTGTCAAAATGCTCGAAGAAGAGAAGGTCCTCGTCGGGGGCGTAATCCACGGCAGGAAGCGCCTTCACTTCTCCCGCAGCCACCTCAAAGGCCCCCACTTGGAAACACTGCCCCTTGTGGGACATGTCCGTCACTGTAAGGGTGAGGCCGTCGGGGTAACTTCCCGGCGCCACTATCAGATAGAAGGTCTTTCCTTCCGGTGAAAGCGCAACGCCTTTTCCGCCATCGGTACAGTTAAGGTTCACAAAATCAACGCCTTCCCTGAGGACAAAGCCATTCTCCGGGTCAAAGGACGCGACCCCGGCAAGAAGGGCGGAAGCCTCGTTCTCGTAACCAAGATGCACAGATGCCACACTCGTGGACGAAGCGCCTTTCACCGTAACCGCAACGGCCGAAATAAGTTCCTTGAAAACGACGGCGGAACCGCTGCTTTGGCTGTTATACTCTCCATAAAGCGGGAAATAACGCAGGGAATCTGCCGTGCTGCGGTAGAACTGCGAGTACGGAATCACCAGATTGTCCAGCGGATTCTCACCGCCGTCCCTGTACCAGTACTTGGAGCCCTTGGGGAAGCACAGAAGCCGGTAAACGCCGCTGGCCGTTTCAAGGACATCGAGCCGGACGGTCCCGTCTGCATCGACTGTCGGCGAGAAGGACTCAGAACGGAGATAAACCTCGTCATCGGCAGAGAAGACATGCTTACCTGTGCCGATAATCTCCCTCAGGGACCCTTCCTGCGTAGAAATAGTAAAACGCTGACTGTCACCTTCGGGGGCATCGGGAAGGGGCTTGTCCTTTTCGAGCCCGTCTCCCCTTGCAAATTCGAGTTTCTTGTCGGGCTGACAAGAAACCGCTGCAAGGGAAAGCGAAAGAAGAAGTAGGTGTAAAGCTCTTACTTTCATTGGATATCCTGTTTTTTACGTTTCCAGTTGAGCATAGGGAGCAGGAATGAAATCACCGCTGCACCAAGCCAAAATATGCTCACATAAGTAAAATCGTGTGCCCCAGCCTCTACATTTGTATCCATAAGAACGCCGGTAATTATATTCTGAAGACCTGCGGCAGCATAAGATGCAATTCCTACAATGCCAAGCGCTGCGCCGGAAGCTTTTCTTGGCACAAGATCAATTGCCATAAGGCCGCCAAGGAAGGAGATGAGTACGCCGATAGCTACGCCAAACAGCACCATGGCCAGGATGTTGACCCAGCGCTGAGGACCTCCATAGAGGAACAGCGCCAGCGCTATAGCCTCCAGGACACCCGCAACAAAGGCCGGATACCGGCGGTCACCCTTGAACAGGACGTCGGAGAGCCAGCCGGACACCACCGTCCCGATGATGCCAAAGATGGGATTGATGCCGATGATGGCAGCCGCCTCTCCCAGTTCATAGCCCTTAGCTTCCTGGAGGAAGATGGTTCCCCACTCGTTGATGGCATATCGGCTCATATACATAAAGGCGCTTGCAAGGGCCAGCACCCACACGCCGGGGTTCTTGATGACCTGCTTCTGCATGCGCTTGGTCTCGGCCCGGGCGGCCGCTTTGGCGTCGGAAGCGGCTTTGGCCAGGTTTCCGCTTTCGCGGTCGTACTCTTCCTGCGTCATTTCACCGGAGAGCACCTCGATGGCCGGCAGGCCCTTGCTCTCGGGGGAATTGTGGAAGAACAGCAGGACGATGCCCAGCCCCACCACGCCGGCGAGGGCTGCCCCGAAGAAGCCCCAAATCCAGCCGAAGGCCGCCACGATGGCCCCCACGAACACGAAGGAGAGGCCTTCTCCAATGTTGTGCGAGGCGCTGAAGAAGCCGTAGAACGTGCCGCGGGTCTTGAGCGGAAGCCAGCGGGACAGCGCCACAATGCAGGCCGGGGCCCCCATGGACTGCGCCCAGCCGTTGGCCGCCCACAGGAGGCAGAACAGGACAAAGAGGGCTGCATTGCCCACCAGGCCGTTCTGGGCACTCACGCCCAGGATGCCCATGATCAGGTTCATGCCGATGGAAATGACAATGCCGGTGGCCATGAAACGGCGGATATTGGCGCCGTCGGCCATGAAACCATTGACCAGTTTTCCCACCGCATAGGTCCAGTACATGCAGGCGCCCACAATGCCCAGCTGGGTGGCCGATAGGAGCCCGACGTCAATAAGGGGCTGCTTGAGCACGCCCATGGACAGGCGGCATACATAATAGAGTGCATAGGCGAAGGTGGCGGCCAGCACGGTCTCCCACTTTCTTCTGTTATAGGTCTTGAGTGTTTTCTGATCTGTCATGGATGGCCTTATTTAAGCGTGTGATGACCGGTCTTGGTGAGCCAGTCAATGAGCAGTTCAGGACGGTCTGTCTGAATCATGGAAACACCGGCGTCTATGTACTGTTGGTAAACTTCACCAGGGTCCTGGCACTCGTAGGCGGCGTCGTCATCGTTGCCGTAACCGCCACAAAGGCTGGCCCAGAGGGTGTTCACCCAAATCTTGGAGCCCTGCTCCCGAATCTTGGCGGCCACTTCCTGGAAAAGGCCGTCCTCGTTGCTATGCCAGCAGATTTCGTAAGCCAGCGGGACAATGCCTTTTTCCATGTAGGAATTAAGCAGCGCCTTCCCGCTTTCTCTTTGAATATCAACTACTGGCATATACATAACGTTGTGGGCATAAAGGTCTTCCTGTTCTGCCACAACTTCCAGCGGCTTTTTGCTCTTGATAAGAACCTGGTCTGTCACGCCCAGTTTTTCGGTCAGTTGAAGGACGGCATCATAATAGTCGTACCCTTTGTCAATATTGACACAGATGCGATCCTTGGTACAAAGAAGGGCTTCTTCCAGGGTTGGCATCCTGAGCGTATCAGTAACAACCCCCTGATTCCTTTTAAGCAGCAGTCCCTTAATCTCGGCCAAGGTGAGATCGGCAATCTTTGCGCTTTTGCCCTTTTCATTTCTGTAAACGCCGCTGAAATTGGTGGTGCGCCTCACATCTGCATCGTGGCACAGGACAAGGACGGAGTCGGACGTCATGTGGATATCGATTTCCACAATGTCGGCCCCCATCCTGATCACGCTCTCGATGGCCGGAATGGAGTTTTCCGGGTAGTTGCGCCAGTCTCCGCGATGGACCGCCACCACTACATAATTGGACTGCGGGTTGTGTATTTCCGCTGCAATGGCCTCGGCCCGGTTGCCTTGGAAAGCAGGCGCCTGCCGGCAGGACCATCCTGATGCCAGCGCAAGCGCCAAAGAAAGGAACAGGAACAGTTTTTTCATATTGTTTGTCTTTTATTGCCAGTTGTCGGAATCTTCCGTCAGGTCAAAGTCTTCCTCTGTGACGGAGATGTCCGGGGCATCCGGATCATCGGGGTCGTCGTCCGGTTCGCCGGGTACATAGGGGCTTTCCAGCCAGTCGCCCAGTTGTTCGAAGATGTAATTTGCCATATTGGTGCAGCCCTCGGCATTGGGGTGGGTGCCTCCTTCCTTGGTGATGCCCAGTGTTGTATTGGTCTTGTTGTTGGTGCTGGGCTCGTGCAGGCTCACACAGCGGATGTCAAAGCCTTTTCCGGAGAGGAACTTGGCAATGGCCGCCGCGGCGGCATCGTAGCCGTCGGACATCATGTCGTGCACAATCATGAGCACTTTGGCCTGGGGGTTCTGCTGGTGGAAATCCCGCAGGATGGCCACCGTTCCGGCCGAGTAATTGTTGAAGAGGGTGCCGGCCGGGGCGTCGTAGGCGGCCTGGAGGGATGCTTTGTCGTAGGCGCCCAGCAGAACGTCCGTATTGCCGCCAAACTGGCCGAAGTCATTGCGTCCGCCGTGGTAGAAGAGAATGTCCGGTGCCCCCAGTCCGTAATCCAGATAACGCTTCTGCAGACTGTTCTGCTGCATGCGGTCGTTGGGCTCCTTGGCCATTCCCTCAATCTTGGTCTCCGTATAGGTGACGGTGGAGCCGCCAAAGGCGTTGCACACTTCCAGGCGGGCGTTGTTCATCTTCCCGAAGATGATTTTCCACCACCAGGTGGCCTGTTCGTTGAGCACCATGTTGGTGTAGGAGTTGCCGGCGTCCGGGTAGAACTTGTTCATCTGGGCGTCGTCCGTGGAGAAGATGTAGCCCTGGTAGGTGGAGATGGAGTCGCCAATCAGGCTCACCTTGCGGGTGACCACGCCGGGGACATCTACGCCGGCCGGCTTGGGATAGCCGAAGGTGGGGTCATAGGCCCATTCCGCGGCGGGGGTGAGGGGATTCTCGGCATTCCAGAGGCTCACGCCCTCGTTCAGGGCCGCCAGGACGCCGCCATCGGCCACTGTGTAGTTCTTGGTGCCGGTGATGGTGTAGGCGCTGGAGAACACGCAGTCTCCGTAGCCCCGCATGTTGCTGTCGCCCATCTTGAGGGTGATGTCGGAGGTGTTCACCGTGATGCCGGAGGCGGCATTGAAGCTCACCGGCCAGGTATTCTTGGAGAACACCCTGCCAATGCTGGTGCCGTCCTTGCTGACCGTACCCACGATGCAGGCTGCATCCGGGTAATCGGCGTAGGTCTTGGCATTGAGGCGGGTGCCGCTGAAAATCACGTTGGAATAGGTGACGGGGGTGATGCAGTTGTAAATGCGCACGTCTCCATCTACGCTCCGGCCCACGATGCCGCCCACGTATTTGAGGCTGGCGCCGCTTGCGAGGGTGGTGCGCAGGCGCAGAGGATAGCTGTAGCAGTTCACGATCCGGATGCGTCCGGTGCCCACGTTGGCCGAGCCGACGATGCCGCCCATATAGGCGTTGGTGGCGCCGGTCTGCACGGTGGCGGAGGTGGTGTACAGGGTTCCGTCCTTGTACACGGGTTCAAAGGTGCAGTTGATAATGAGGGCGTCGTGACCTTCGGCATTGGGGTACACGTAGCCGGCAATGCCGCCCGCAACATCCGTCCCGGCGTACACGCCGCCGTGGCTGGCGCAGCTGTCAATCACGCCGCTGCGCACAAGGCCGGCAAAGCTGCCCGCGCCGCGCACACCGGCGGTAATGATGCTCTCGGCATCCATCCGGCAGCCGACGATGTGGCCGCTGTACAGGACGCCGGTAATGCCGCCGGCGTAGTTCTTGGCGGTCTTCACGGAAGCTTTCACCAGGGAGACGTTCTTCACGGTGCCGCCATTGAGGTAGCCGAAGAGGCCCGCGCTGTTCTCTTCCTGGTCGATGGTGAGGTTGGAAATGGTGTGTCCGTTGCCGTTGTAAGTTCCTGCGAAGGGCGTCTCCATCGAGCCGATGGGCGGGAAGTTCGCGATGCCGGAAAGGTCTATATCGGCGGTCTGGATGTAATGGGCCTGCCGGAAATGCTCGCCGCCCGTGGCAGAAACAGCCTCCGAGAGGGCAACCAGGTTTTCAACATCGACAATGCGGTAAGGGTCTTCCGCAGTGCCGGACCCCTCGCCGTCATAGAAGTCGATGGGGTTCAGGAGGATGAGCTTGGAACGCTGGATTTCCTTCTCTCCTTCTGTGGTGTATTCCAAAATGGTGTCGGTCTCGCTCTTCAGCGTGAGTCTAACGGCGTATGTTCCCAGCGGGAGCGGTACATACACGGTTTTTTTGTGGTTGCCGGGGGTTAGGCTCACTTCCACACCCGCCTCGCCGGCTTGGGCGCGGATGACCTCGCGGCCGTCCTCCAGGCCGCTGGGCTCAAGGGTAAACTCGCCGCTCAGCGAGACGGTGGGGGACTGCACCAGCAGGGTCCTGGCCTCGTCGGGAACGTTTCTGAGAACAATCTTCAACAGCGCGCCCAGATGATGGAAGGACAGATGCCCGTCATGGGCCTCGGCCTTCATGGGGAATACGGTCCCGGCCTGGGCTTCATTCTCCGTATAGGCGGCCGGCAGGGCCACGGCAGTTGTGCTCAGAACCACGTCTGCGGGGTACCGGGCCGAGGTGAAGTCATACTTCTTGCCGGGCTCGCCGGTAAAGTAGAAATGCCCGTCTCCTGCTTCCGAGGTGAAGGTGCAGAAAGTCCCGCCGAGGGCGTCGTACACGGCGATCCGGTCGCCTGCGCTCCAGGCAGCTTTGCCTTCGTCCGAGATGGTGGCTTTGGTGACATCGCCCAGACTGGCGGTGAACGCAAAGTGGTTTTCTCCCTTTTCCTCCGGTGCAGGCCCTTGCTCCCTGACACAGGAAGCGATTACTAGAAATGCGCCAATTATTAGTAGAATACGTTTCATAAACGTTGCGGTTGTCATCTTGTGGTCACGTTTTTATTTTGCCCCTTAGGTCTTTCCAGTCCATCTTACAAAGATAATAAAAAAATTCATCTACGTACTATCATTCTTTTCCCTTTTCTATATGCTGTCACGCGGCCTGTCGGAATCCCTCGCAAAGAAGATGCAGGCCATATCGTTCCTCTGCCCCGTACTGGACCGACTCTCCGAACAAGACAGGAAAGCATCCCTTTCCGCTCTGGAAGGGATGCTATGACTGATTGTTACTCTACCGTTATGTCAAGGTAGATGTGCTGCTTACCTCCTAAATTGGCCACTATGTGAGTCCTCCCCGAAGATAAGGTAACCAAACTCCCCGTGCTCTTGCTCTCACCGTTCACGCTCCACGAGACCGTATCCGAGCAATCCTTCGCGCACTGGCTGAGCTCCAGATAGAGTTTGTCTCCGCTGGAATATTTGCCGTGCTTCGGGTCATTGATTACGGGGAAATCGCGGACGTGCGCATTGAAAGACATCGACTCTCCCGACGTTACGGCAGGAATGTCAGTAATGGACACATAGGATGTCATATCCGCCCAGCTGACCGGGTTGTAACGGGTCACATTGCCGGAGCCGGGGAAAGGAATACCCGAGCTGTAGCCATTGCAGTTCAACGATGACTGATTCGCGGCATTTACAAGGTAATACAGAGGATGGTCTGAATTGGAATTGATATTCCCCCAACCGCTTGACCAAAGTGCACTTGCCAAATCATACGTCGAATTATTACCATCCTTATCCTTTAACTGGACCATTCTCGATGACGCGTCCACATGGAAAACGAGCATTCCGTTACCGGGCAATGCCGAATCCCAGTATGTATCCTCACTCCTGAATTCGCAGACGAAAGCCTCTCCGGATTTCTCCGTGGGTATCAAAAATGCGAAATCTCCGGAATTGCTTCCTCCCATCCGGTTCAACGTCTTCCTGCCTGAAGTGGATATCAGATTCAAGGCATCATTGGTATTATACCCTGTAAGCACCCTCTCGACAGCGCTGAGGGAAGGCGGAGTTTTGGAATAATTGTTGTAATCGCCGAAGTCCATCAGGGAATAAGTATAGACGGGCTTATATAATTGATTACTGATATTGTACCAGTCAGGAATGCCCAGCGCATGGCCGAACTCGTGGGCGGCATGGCCGATTCCGACCTGATTCCCGCCAATAGACTCCAGTTCAGGCGTTGCGGCATAAGCATCAAATAGGACGCCGTCCACCGTACAACCAAATTTCGTATCAAATTTAGCCGTAAAGGAGCCTCCAGTTTGACTGCTTGCTCCGGGGAATACGGTAATCAATCTGCCTGTCATCTGATTACCATAGAAAGAATTATTAAAGCCGTATTGTGTAAAATCTACCTCGGCATCAAGATTTTTCAAGGCATTGCAGACCGCGATTGTAAACTTATCACCCGCCAATGCTGAAGAGGTTCCATCGTATTCAACGTTACCGAACGTGCCGGCGACAGATACCGGGCCATAGACATCGAACTGGTATGTCACCGCATTGCCGGAGTTGTCCTTGTAGTACTTCTTAACAGAGTTGGTAAACGTTTCGTTTCCGTTAAACAGTGCCGAGAAATCGGCATTTGCGGTCGCGGAAGTAAAATGTTTATCCTTGAAGTCCAGCAGGACTACCGGTATTTTGACTGATGCCGTGCCGACCCGGTACTGACGCAACTTAGCAGCGTCATCCGGAACGACATCCGGTTTGCTGTACGGACGGGACGACATCGCGAGCGCCGCGCCGCTGTCCGAGTTCGCCGGACGGACTATTACGCCCACATCGGCGCTTTCGTCGTAGAGGACGATTTTGTCAGACGCTACGGAGAGCACCTCAGCATTGATGGTGGCCGTCCTTACGGCGGCGGTGAGGTTGTTGACATACTTCACTGTAAGAGCAACCTCGTCGCCTACGGAAGCCGACGAAGGAACGCCTTCCACGACATACTCATCAAATGTCCAGCCTTTGACGAGGGTAACGGTGCTGCCGGCTACGATCGTCTGGTCCTTGGGTTCGAAGGAGCCGGTGTACACACCCTGAAGGTTGTAAACACCGTAGGCGGTATTCTTGAGGAACTCCGTTTTGCCCATCGCCTCCGCTCCTTCGGCCTGGGTCGGAACGGCGAAGGCCGAGCCTGCGGGAAGTGCAAAGATGGTCGTCGCATCTGTGCTTATATAAACATCGACGTTCTCAGTAAAGCTGAACGCCCCGGTCCCGGCGTCAATGAAACGGCCAAGTTCATGGTTTCCCGAAGTTGCGGCGCCTATAAGGGCGCTGCCGTCAGCATTGTATGCCTTCGGTTTTTTGAACAGTATTTCCTTGCCTGCGGGAACATTATATACGGCACGCCAGGCGGCCTGTCCCGGGACGGTCTGGAGACTGTGATCCGGCGAGACTTCTCCGTCGAGGAAGATATGGGCATACTGGTCCACATAGGACATAGTCGCCGAAGGGACCACGAACGGGAGAGAACTCTCCTGAATGAATACTTTTCCCTCCTCAATGTTGTAATATACCGTAAACTCGGCATCGTCAGGATAGTTGGGAACGAAAATGTTCGCATCGTTTCCGCCCCCTTCCGCTACAGGCATGATTACGCCCGGGATATTGCCCCGCTGTTCAGATGTATTTATGTGATAATGAGTCTTGATAGAGGTACCGTCATCTTTCAGGATGCACATTTTGAACCTTATCCTCCGGTCCTCTCCTGAATTATAGAAACGCAATCTGGAAACCTTATACCAACCACTGTGAAGAGGCTGGAAAAGTAGGGCCCCTGCAGCTTCCGACGTGGGGAAATTATAAGTAGTTCCGCCGTAAATATAATTTCCCCTGAGACGCATCTTCGTCGCAGGACTCGCCGAGGCTGAAAGGGCCGCCATCTTGAGGAAGTCCGCCCTCTTGATTGCTTTCGCGGAGGAGGTCCCTTTGGACAGAATCGGGGAATCGAAGCCGTCCGGCGTCAGGGTGATATTGTAATTGTAGGTACCCGTCGGCACAGGAAGATAGACAACGGCCGTCCCGGCGCTTTCCATATTGATTTTTACCTCGATGGCGCTGCTGCCTTCGGCGGCCTTGATTTCGTCCACGAAACGGGGGTCATCGTAGCCCGACTTTACTATATCATGTCCGTCACCATCCGTAACACCTTCTCCGGAAGCATTGAAAATTGCGGATTCGCTGAGCGCGAAATCTCCGCAAAGCTGAACGTCCGGGGATGAGAACGTAAGCGTACTGCCACCTTCAGGGACATTGTTGATAGTCAGCCTGACAATGGCCGCCATGTGGGAAAATTGCAGTTCGCCGGCGTCTTCCGCAGTTGCCGAAGACTTGTTCACGTTCGCGACAAGGGCTATGCTGGTAGCGTCCTTCACGGCATCATAGTCATAGGAAGAAGGCAAGGAGATGGTGCCTTTTACCTCGTCGTCACCGACAAGGGTCGATGGGGACCATGCGCGGGTAAACTGATAATCGTCCTCAGGGTCACGCGCGGGAAGCGGTGCCGAGAACACGAAGCTACTCGATTCCTCGTCATTTTTTCCCGTAAAGGTATAGATTTGCTTGGTTGTGGCGTCATAGACCGCAATCTTGTCACCCTCCGCCCAGGTGAAAGCTCCGCTCTCGTCATTGAGAGAGGCCTTCATTTCCTGGGACGTACGAAGAGTATAGGTCACGAGAGTCACCTCGGGCTCTTCGCCGCCGGCGGGGACTTCCGTTTCTTCCGGAAGGACCTCTCTGGCGCAGGCAAATGCCGCCATCGCAAGGGCGGCAACCGCAAGAAGTGAGTATATCTTTTTCATTGTTGCAGCTTGTGATTAGTTCCATGCATAGGGGTCGTCCTGCGAGATGCCGAAGGGATCACCCTCCACACCGCTCTGCAGAAGGACATTGCCCTCATAGAACGGAAGTTCGCCCAGTTTGTAGATTTTTGCACGGCCGAATGTCTGTGCAGTTTCCGTATATGCCCTGTAGATGACATTCTCTCCGGAGAGGACATGTATCTCATAGTTATACGTTCCGACAGGCATTGGAATGGTCACGGCATATCCGGAGCCGGCCGTAGGCGCAATAGGGATATTGACGGCTGCGGATGCCCGATCGGAGTCGGGCATGACGGTGGGATATTCGACGGAAGAGTCAAACGTGAAAGTTCCGCAGATACCGCCGTCCGGAGAGAGTATGCGGATTTTGTCCAGTCCTTCTTTCAGTCCGGTCACACTAAAACGAAGCAGGGCTCCGAGGTGCTTGAACTCAAGCGCGTTGGTTCCCTCGTTCACCTTGGCATACATCGGGAAAAGCTGGCCAGCCTCTGCCTCGGCGGCGGTGTAGGACGACGGCAGCACAACCGAGGATGCTCCCGATGCCCAAGCGGCCGGATAGACAGCGCTCACAAATTCCGAGCTTCGCGGAGCAGTTGCCGTGAACACGCCCTTTGCGGTTTTGGACATAAAGGTGACATTCTCTTCGGTGGTATTGTCCCAGATGGCTATCTGGTCTCCTGCGGTCCAGGAAAAAGCGCCGGCATCTGTAATGCCCGCCTTTACGGAAGCCGTACTGAAACTCCATGTTACGAGTTCGTCTGAATCAGAAACCACTGCAGTTTCCTCAATGGACTGCTTGCCGCAGGAAAAGAGCACAAGCAGTACAGAAATGATATATAAGGTCTTTTTCATAATCATAAAGCCGCTAAATTACCATTCAGTGTCTTCAGGATCCGCATCTTCCACAGGAGGACCGGAAAGGGTTGTGGAGCCTTGAAGGATGTTTTCCCCTGCAACCAGAGGGACTGTGCAAATGGTCGGAATGATGTACTTCTTTTTCATATCATATATATTGTTTTTTATTATTCGTCAAGCCAGGAACCCACCTGGTTCCATACATAATTTGCTAAATTTTCCGTCCCTGTCGCATTGGGATGAGTACCCGATTCTTTCGGAAGCCCGATGGTCGTATTGGTCGCGTCCGTCGTCCCCCGCACATGCAGGTTGACAAGGCGGATATCGCAGCCTTTGCCGGCCATAAACGTACAGACTGCATTAGCGGCATCCTCATAGCCGTCACTCATCTGGTCGTGCATAATCATGAGGATTTTTGCGGCCGGATGGTCGTTGTGGAAATTACGGAGAATGGCGACTGCGCCCTGGGAATAGTTGTTGAACAGGGTCTCACGGGAACTGTCGTAGGCCGTCTCGAGAGAGGGCTCAGAATAGTCTCCCAGAAGCAGATCTGTCTTATCTCCAAATACTCCGAAATCGTTACGTCCGGCGTAAAAGAAGAGGATGTCCGGGGATCCGACACCGTAATCGAGCGCGCGTTTCTGGATTGAATTGGTATTGCACCTGTGGTCAAAACTGGCCATTCCGTCAATCTTGACGTCCGTATATGTCACAGAAGAGCCGCTGTAAGCATTGTCAAACTCAAGACGGGTATCCGACATCTTGTCATAAATAAGCCGCCACCACCAGGTCAGCTGTTCATTGCTCACCTGCGGAGCCGTCCCGAGGACAGGATAGAACTTATTCATTGAATAACTTTCGTCCGCCAGCATAAAGCCCTGATAGGTGGAAATGGAGTCGCCGAGGAGGCTGACCTTTTTCACGGTAGCACTGTAGGAATCCACGCCCTGCGGCTTGGGATAGCCGAAGGTAGGATAATAGGTCCATTCGAGAGCCTCAACTTCGGGCGAAGCGGCGTTCCACTCCGCGACGCCGGCATTGAGCGCGGCAACCATTCCTCCGTCCGCTTTCAGGTATTCGACACTTCCTACGGTAACAGTGCCGAGCCCGCGCATATTGGCCGCGTCCAGGTTGGAAACGTTGTTGCTTTCTGTGAAAGTCGCGGAGGAAGCTTTTCCATAGGTCTTGCCCCATGCCCTGGACGAGAATGTCCTGGAGACTTTGGCTCCGGTGGAATTGACCTGCCCGACGATGGCAGATACATACGTGAGATCGCTATAAGTCGAAGCATTCACGCGGGTTCCGCTCCTAAGAACATTGGAATAGGTTATCGGAGAAAAACAGTTGACTACACTGACTGATGCCTCACCGGGCGCAGCCGCAGCCAGGTAACCGACTATACCGCTGACGCGCTTAATTGCAGTGGAAGCGCTCTGCGTACTCTTCATCTCAAGCGGATAGGCATAACAGTTGACGATACGGATTTGCCCAAAGTTGTTCGCAGCATAGGCAGAACCGGCTATACCGGCCATGTGGGCTGTAGCATTGGAGGTCTGAAGGGTGGCTCCATAGAGGTGACCGTCCTTATAGACCGGCTCATAGGTGCAGTTGATGACCAGGATATCATTCGATTTGTCGTTGGTATTGAGATACCCCGCGATACCGCCCGCACAGTCCGTTCCTGCGGTTGCAAAACCGTGGGCGGCACAGGCGTTGATGATACCGCTGCAGACAAAGCCCACGATACACCCGGCGCCACGCGCCGAGGAAGATATCACAGACCCGGCATCCACGCTGCAGCGCTCAATACGGCCTCCGTTCAATACTCCCGCTACGCATCCGGCATAATTGCCCGTCGCGCATATTTCAGCTCCTTCGAAATTCAGATTGGAAACCGTTCCGGTCAGATAACCGAACAGACCGCAGTTTGCGGCGGAAGAACTGACGGAGAAGTTTCTGATGGTATGCCCATCTCCGTCAAACGTGCCGCTGAACGCGTCCGTGTTGGTCGTACCAATCGGAGAGAACGTACGTCCTCCAAGGTCGATGTCACCTGTCAGGACATAACTCTTCGAACGGTAGGATGCGTCGGAGCCGCAAAGGGTGTGGAATGTGGCAAAATCTTCCGCGCTGGAAATCCGGAAGGGATTCTCCTCCGTACCGTTTCCGCCGGAGAGCGTGGCTCCGACGGTTTTCATAAGGTAAAATCCGGCGCGCTCTATTTCCTTGGCGGAAGTCGTGCTCTTGGTCCAAAGCGATTCGCCGCCGCTGTCTTTAAGAGTCAGGGTATAGTTGTATGCCCCGACGGGAATCGGAACATACAGTTTCACTTCGCCGGCGTCACGTCCGCTTATGTCAATGCTGACGGCTTCCGAGCCCTCGGCCGCCCTTATTTCAACGCCTTCGCCTTGGCCTCCAGCCTTCGTTACGGGAGATGCGTCCCCTTCCGTCATGCCTTCGCCGGAAGCTTCGGTCTTGCCGTCGTCTATGCCGTTCCCGCTGAGGGTGAAATCCCCGCAGAGGGAAACTTCGGGAGATGAAACAGTGAGGATGGATGCAGCGGATGGAATTCCTTCCACGGTTACCCGGAGCATGGCAGCAAGGTGTTTGAACGCTATCTCATTGTCCCGCACCGTTCCGACAAGAGGTATTGTCCGCGCCGAGGATGCATCATCCAGTCCGTAGGAAGAAGGCAGGGCCAGACCGTCATAATCCGTCGCAATGGTGACGGGATAGACGGCACGGGTGAAGTCATAGTTAACTCCTTCCTCCCCCGTGAAACTGAAGGTCACCTCAGCGCCTCCGTCTCCCCGGTTGGTGAAGGTCTTGTACTCTCCGCTGACATTGTCCCATACGGCGATTGCATCTCCTGTGTCCCAGGTGGTGACACCGGAGTCGCTCATCTCCGCCCGCGTAACGTCCCTTGGCTCAGCCGACGGGGAAGAGTCCCGCAGCGCGGCACGGAAACGGAACTCCACGGCCTCGGCCGGCTTGTTTGCTTCTTCCGGTACGCTCTCCGCTCCTCCCTCGCCGGTCAGCCCCGCCTCCTTGGCGCAGGAGGAGAGAACGGCACAGGCCAGCATTATTGTGATACGGATATAATACTGCATAAAAGTTGGAGGCTAATCAAAGTATCCTAAGTCCTGCAAATCTTTCTGTAGAGGATATCCGGAAAGCTTAGTTTCCTCCTTTACCCAGTCGCTGTTTTCTGGCGTATAATCATATGTGGTGAACGTACCGAACTTATTTGATTCATCCGTTGGAGAGTATGTCGCCCGGGTTAGAGCCTGATAAAAATAGCCTGTGTACGAATACTTGACGGTACTAGATTGTATAATTTGGAATGTGTTGGTCGTAATATTCCTACAGATATTGTCAATATACCCTGTCTTGCAGTTCAAGTAAGCGTTGGATTTATATTGTCCACTATGAGTACCTTGATAACTATCGCCGGCGGAGCGGTAATGAATATCACGAATATATACCTTGTACCCTGTAACTTGACCATAAACAACGCCAACGTATTTATAGTCGCTCGCAGTAATTGTCGAGGCATTAATCGCTGTTTGTGTCGAACCCACAAGCACTTTGATATTGGATGGATGAATCGCTGTAAAGCAGTTGCGGATATTCACAGTTCCTCCGCTATTGGTATTACCGGCCGTGGTTGTGGCACGACCAATCACACCGCCAATGTTTGCATTTTTATTTGACTTATTCATATTTTGCAATGTCGCTCCGAAACTGCTGCAGTTCATTATATTTGCATTTTGTGATCCTGCCTCAACATAACCTACTATACCTCCTAATACAGCTCCAGCACCAGTACTATAAACACCTGAACGGCTAAAACAATTAATCACACCGGACTGGACAGTCGTTGTCTTGAAGTATCCTACCACTCCGCCGACGTAATTGCCTCCGCGGATAATCATACTGACAGACGAATAGCATTTATCTATCACTCCGGAGAGGAATTCTCCTGCAACACCTCCGACCTTTTCGCTCGCGGTTTCATTTCCTGTAGTAGAAGAAGATGCGGGATAGTTGCCTATATGTGCATTATTTCTGCATTCTTTAACAATGCCCGCACTCACCTGACCAACTATACCCCCAACCGCACTACTGGTATAAGTAGCCACTGCTACCTGACCATTATTTATACTTTTAGAAACTGTCGCGTATTTACTAGTTCCAAGATCGCCTAGACAACCGACGATACCGCCCAGACCTGTGGCTGCGGCCGATGATGTAACAATTCCGTTATTCTCGGCTTCTAACAAGGACCCTTGAAACATCTTCCCGACTATTCCGCCGGCATTTGTGCAACCCGAGCCCGACGCCAAAATTTTACCGGTATTTGTTGCACCCGTTATACTGCCACCATTGAAATTACCTGCGATGCCGCCAGTATTCGTTTTACCTGTGACATTTCCCACATTGCCACAGGTTCCTTCAATGGTGACAGTCGCACTGTTAGTATAACCGATTATACCTCCCACATTCGAATTTGCCCCAGTAATATCTTCTGTGTTGTTTATATTTCCCTTTATTCTAATAGTGTATCTCTTGGAGGTAACTCCATCTGTACTGTTTCCTCCCATAATACCACCGACTCCACTGTTCCCATGTATTTTACCTTCATTAGTACAGTCTTCAATGGTAAGGACACGGTCAGTATAAGATTCTTTCGACATAAAATAAGAACCGACAATTCCTCCAACGAGATTTTTGTAGGTCGTTCCACTTACTCCATCTACATTACCTGAATTGGTGCAGCCTTTTACGGTGGCCGTGGCATCGGTAACAAGGCCGATAACACCACCGACATATATATCTGTACTGGTAATAGGTGCGGCATTGGAACAGTTGGAAATCTCTGTAGCATAGCTGTTTCCGATAACGCCACCTACACTCTTGGCTCCGCTTACGGAACTGTTTGCACCGCCGAAGCGGCAACCGTTCACGGTGCCATAGGCCCTGCCGATAACGCCTCCGGCATTCTCTGCAGTGGCAGTAACCGTCGTGTTGGTAACCGTGCAGTTCGACATGGACGATTCGGTTCCGTACATGTTAGCTACGATGGTTCCTACATAACCCGCACCGGATATACTGGCATTGTCAACCTTGATATTTTTAAATGTAGCGTTCAAACTTGCGCTCCAGAGTCCGGTATTATAACCAGTATTACTGAGGGAGAAGTACGAAAGCGTCTTGTTGCCTCCGTCATAAGTCCCTGTAAAACGTTCATCATCATTGGCAACACCAATCATATATGCCGACAGGTCGGCTTTGGTCTCGCTGTAACCCTCGCGGAAGTCGATATCCTCCACCTGCTTGTAGCAGGCGTGGTGGTAGGAGCCTTCACCATTGGTGGATTCTGCATTGATGCGCTTTGCCATCTGGCGGAAGTCATCTGCAGTGGCAATCTCATAGGCGGTTTCTTCTGCCTGACCGTCACCGGCACGGAACAGGCCGGCACGGAAGCCCATGTGGACAATAGTGCTGGAACTCAGCGAGAGAGCCGATGTCCTTGTGCGGGAATAAGTATTTCCGTCACTGTTGGTTGCGGTGACCGTAAGATTTTCGAGACTGGCGCCATCAGAATACGGTGCGATGAAATAGAACGACGTCGCCTCGTCGGCATCGAGCGTAACACCTCCGTCGAAGGTGCAGGTTACGGTCCTTGAAGTTTCATCTCCTGCGTTTGCCGCAAAGACGGGACGCGTACCGGTCCAGTCAACTGACCACTCGGAGCCGTTTTTAAGTGCGGCACTCGAGGTGCTGAGGGCAAGGGTGGAGAGTTTTACACCACTGTTGATATCGTTCTCGTTGCCGAGAAGGTCTATCCTTATCAGGGATGCAAGGTTCAGCATGGTGATTGTCGCATTTCCGAGCTGCGCCTTTGCCGCCATAGGGTTCTTTTCTCCGAGATTGGTTATCGTGCCGTCATAAGAGGGCATGGTATATTTTGCAGTACCGCTTACGATGCTGAAGCAGTCATAAGGATAGTAAATGTTTGCAGTATAACCATCCAGAACACGTATGGGAGTGAAGCCTTCCGCCACCTTGAATACCTGGTCTGAAGAGTCATAGGCATACTTCACGGGGAAAGATGCAGTACCCTGAGTATCGGATACCGTTACAAGAACGGCTTCGCCGCCTGTAAATGAGACGGTGCCGTCAGCCCCGACAGTGAGCTTCGTGCCCATGCCTTCAATGTCCGGACGGAAAGCCACGAGGGAGCCGTTTTCCCAGATGGTAACCGGCTCAAGAGAGGTTTGAGTCTCGGAGACTGCGGCTGTATTTTCAGATGCGGAACCTGAAAGGACTTCTTCTGTGAGAGCCTGCTCCTTGGCGCAGCCGGCAATCACAAGGGCCGCTGCAACAATCTGAACGAATTTGAACTTCATGATATTGAGCTAAATTTAATTAATGATTCTGTGATGAGAGCTCTGCCGTTCCGCCCGGTGACGGCACGGCAATACCTTCCGCACAAATGCACGGAAAGTCAAGGATGCCGTTATATGGAATTAAACGTTGCTGATTAACGCAACGGGGGGGGGTAATTCCACCTGTCTGTTTTACTTCAACGCGTCTTTCGGACCCGCCAAAACGATATCCGCACCCACCGGCGACAGCAGGGGCGAAAACGGGAATGACTGCCGGACAAAACAGACAGACGATAAAAATATTCATTATGTGACTAAACTACGTCGTTGGTCATTTAGCGTTGCAAATATACAAAGTTCGGAGATAAAAGCCAAACGACCCCGGTAGTTTGACAGCATAATTTTCGATTTTTTTGGGGGCTTTTTTTGTGCTTTCCTTAATGCCCCTTAGTTGCAAAAGTACATGCCACTAACACAAGCTAACAGTCGTAGATGTCCGAATGCTTACGAATGCTTACCCTTTTGCCAGCATGACGAAAAAAGCGGTCGCTGTTTAGCGGCCGCTTTAAAGGAATCAGAGTGAAGACATTATAGATAGAAATCTTCGCCTGCATTAAGGATGACTGTCGGTATGGTTACTTCCAAACTTCCACTTGTATAATGAGTCCAACTCATGTCATCAGATCCAGTCCAACCGGTCAAGTTCTTACCTGCCTCAAGGATTTCCCACAGTTTACCTGTAACGGGTAAGCCGTAGGCATCACCTGATAAATCGTAAATCTGGACATTGCTTTGAGCCTCAGTTCCGTTCTTAACGCCATTTGCAACTCCGGTGATTTTAGATGTTCCGGCATTTGTCCCGAGGCCTGTATATGCGGTTGAATAATAGCTGTTGATTACGGTACCCTTGTTGTAACCGTATATCTGGCCAATCCAAGTGCCATTTGTATTATTTGCGAGACATAGGCCTGTCATCTTCGAACCGGACACAGTATAACATCCGAGAGCGTTGCCTTGGCGCTGAGTATAGCAGTTTGCGACTGTTCCCGAGGGGCCAGCTATATATCCAACAATTCCTCCTACCGCAATTTTACCTTTTGCATCAGCTGCTGCAGACGCACCGGTATTAGTGACATTCATATTCCAGTGGACGCTATTGACTATATGTCCACCACCAGTATTGATGTAGCCTACAAGGCCTCCTGCTGCTGCTTTGTAGTTATCACTATTACCTCCAGTAGTCCAGACAAAGGCCCGTGAAGAGCAGTTGATAACCCAAGCGTCTGTATTGTTCATGATTCCAACAATTCCGCCAGCACGGGAAACCGTTTTAACAATGGCTCCGCCAGTAGGATAATTGTTGCTTTGCGTTGCTGTTCCTCCGTAGCAAAGATTGATTGTTCCTTTATACAGAGCTCCGGCTATACCGCCTGCGTTGGAACCATTTGCTGTTACGGCCGCATTGTTGATGCATTTAAATACATTAGCCAAATATGAACCTGCGTTGATGGAACCAGCAATTCCACCGGCAAAAATGTTGCATGTTATGGCGCCATTGTTAACACATTCACTGATACTAACGTTTCCCGTTGTGTTATTAACAAGGCCGACAATTCCTCCAACGTAAGAATTACCACTGGTTTTGGTGCATCTTACGGGAGCATTGTTCGTGCAGCTGGAAATTGTACCTTCAATAAGCTTACCAGCGATTGCACCAGCACCTTTACCATCAACGGTTGTAGCAATCGACGCTTTGTTACCTATCGTAACATTCTCTACGGAGCCTCCGGAGATAACGCCGAAGATTCCAGCAAAGTTATCAATCGAAACTTTGAAGTTGTCCAGGCCTTTTGCTCCTCCCTTATAAACGCCCGAGAAGGGTGCCAATTCTGTTCCGATTGGCGTAAGTGTGGCGCCATTGAAATCAATATCCGCAGTCTGCTGATAATGGGCAGCGAGGAAACTGGAAGCAGGAATGTCTCCATAACCAGCGGTGGTGTACTTCTGGATATACTTGAAGTCCCGGGCATTGGCAATGAGGTAAGGGCTTTCGCTGGTGCCTTCACCGCCGCTGAAGAGACCGGCGTAGAAGGACATGGTGGCAATGGTGTTCCGGGTACGGGCGGTTGTGCTGGCGTTGGAAACGGAGAAGGTGTTGGTGCCGCCGTTGTGTTCCTCCGCCAGGTTGGCCGTTACGGTAAGACCGTTGAGTTCTACTGTAGGAATCAGGAACAGAACATCTGCCGACTTTGCAGGGGTCTCAAGTGAAACCGTTTCAGTTTCAGAAGTTGATCCGGACGCGAATTCCATCTCTTTGGTGTCGGCATCAATGGTGTACTTTGAGCCGTGAGCAATGACCTTAGAGCCAAAATCCAGTTCAACGGAATTGATGTTCACATCGGCCGTAACCATCACGCGCAGGACGGATGCGAGGTTGCAAAGCTGCACGGTGTAGGCGTCGGCAGAACCGGTGATCTGGCCGGCCATCGGGTTGATGGCGCCGAGATCTTCTCCGCTCGTCTCAATCCCGTTCGGCATGACGAACAAGACATCGCTGCCGTCCACCACATATTCACTTGCCGGATAGAACACGCTGGCCGGGTTGTCCAAGGCAACAGCGGTTTCGCCCTCTTTGAGTACAAACTCGGTACCGTTGTACTTATAAATGGCATAGTTGCTGGCACCCACAAACACCAGTACTTCGTCATTTTCTTCAATAGCGGTTGTGCCCTCGCCAAGATCTACGCTCACCTTGGTCTCGGGGTCCTGAGGCTGGCCCTCGATGGTGACGCCGAAGCTGGTGAGAAGGTTGCCGTCGGTGGCAGGGACAACAGGCTGGGACTGCTGCTCAGTCTGGGTCTCGGGAGTAGCGATGTCAAGGTCTGTTTCCTTGGTGCAGGAGAATGCGATGGCCGCAGCGGCTGCAATGAGCCCGAAATATTTGATGGTCTGTTTCATAATCATGTCCTCCTTTCTATTACATCCAGCCTCCGTTTTCTGCCGCCCCTCCCAAAATGTCGAACTGTTGGGTGGTGACGTCAAACGGCGAACCCTGCATGATGCAGCTCTCGGAATAGAGAAAGCTGCAAGAACACTCGGGCGATTCGTACGCCCGGCGTGCTTTTTTCTCAATCTTTGATTCCATTTGTATTGCGTTTTGTTATAATCTGTTTCTTTGTTGTCCCAAAAGCCCTAAGGGGCAAAATTAAGACATTTGCGAACATTCTCACAAATTTAAAAAATATTTTATAATTATCCAAAATCGGCAAAAAAATTGGCGGGCGAGCGCTTTTTTCATAAATTTGCGAGGATGAAAAACCGCACTGTCATATTCCTTGGCCTTACACTCGCTTTTGGCCTGACCATGAGCCTGCCGTGGCTGGTCCCGCACTGCGGATGGACGGCCCTTTGGGGGCTGCTGCCGCTGCTGGTCATGGAGCGGCTGGCTACGGCATACAAGGTAAAGTATTTCTGGTGGTGGCATTATGCCGCGTTTGTGCTGTGGAATGCCGCAACCACCTGGTGGGTATGGAACGCCACCGCCGGCGGAGCCGTTTTTGCCATCCTGGCCAACGCCCTGCAAATGAGCGTGGTCTTTGGCAGTTTCCGCTGGGTCAAGCGGCGCATCACCGGTGTGTTGCCCTACATTTATCTGGCCGCTGCCTGGATAGCCTGGGAACGCTTTTACCTGACCGGCGCACAGATTTCCTGGCCCTGGCTGGTGCTGGGCAACGCCTTTGCAGAAACCACCTCGCTGGTGCAGTGGTATTCCGTGCTGGGAACCCTGGGCGGCTCGCTGTGGATATGGCTGTCCAACCTGTCCCTCTTCGGCCTCATGGTGGCCCTGAGCGACGGCCGTATGGCCCACTGGAACGGCAAGGCCCGCATTGCTGCGTTGGCAGCGCCTGTGCTGATTCTCTTCGGCCCCATGGCATGGAGCGCCTGCCTCCGCTTCGAGGAGGAGGGAACACCGCTGAAGGTGGTTATCGGCCAGCCCAATTATGACCCGTACGAGAAATTTGAAAGCCTGAGCCAGGCGCAGCAGGACGCCCGCTATCTGGCCCTGCTGGAAAAGGCGCAGTGGTCCTCGGACCCTACGCTGGTGCTGGCACCTGAGACCTTCACGGCGCATGTGTACACCAATGCCATCCCGGAGCACGAGACTTCCGTGCGGTTGCAACATTTCCTGCAAAAACACCCCTCCGCCAGCATCCTGTACGGCGCCAGCACCTATGAGCCCCGCTTGGGCCACCAGGCGCCGGACCCCTGCGCCTACGACATGGGCCGCCAGCCGGACGGCCGTCACCGGTGGATTCTTGCGCATAACTCGGCCATCGTTACGGACACATCGGGCCGATACGCCCTTTACCACAAATCCAAATTGGTGGTGGGGACGGAGCTTACCCCCTATCCCAAGGTCTTTATTCCGCTGGAAAACTGGCTGGGGGGCAGCCTCATGGCCAAGGACGTAGGCCAGAAGGAGATTTCCTGCCTGCCGGTTCACGGCGTTCCGGTGGGAACGGCGGTGTGCTATGAGTCGGTTTACGGCGAGTTCTGTACGGGCTACGTGCGAAAGGGAGCACAGCTGCTTGCCGTCATCACCAACGACGCCTGGTGGGGGAATACGCCCGGTTATCGGCAACACCTGAGTTACAGCCGTTTACGCGCCATCGAAACCCGGCGCTGGGTAGCCCGCTGCGGCAACACGGGCGTGAGTGCCATCATTGACCCTGCCGGCCGTATCCTGGACCGTACGCCCTGGTGGAAGCCCGCCGTCCTGGAAGGAGAGGTGCAGCTGTTGCACGGGCAGTCTTTCTTTGTCCGCTACGGGGACATGGTGGGACGGGTGGCCGTTTTCCTGTTCCTGCTCGTAGGCGCCGCCGCCATCTTCCGGCCTAAGCGCTAAAACGGACGGCGGCCGCCGCCGGGACCGCCCTGGCCCATGCGGGCGCGCATCTGCTTGCCGGCCTCTCCGAAGTTACCGAAGCGATAGGTAAAGGACAGCATGATGTAACGTCCCAGGGTGTTGTTCAGCACTTCCTGATGGTAGTTGGCCGTGTCACTCACGGTAAGGTTCTTGGCACGGTCCAGGATGTCATAGGCCTTCAGGGAAAGCGTGGCTTTGCGTTTGAACAGCGGCGTGGACACCCCCGCGTTCCAGATAAACTGGGACGGCGGAGCGGAGGTGTAACCGTTGTACCAGTTGTAGCTGGCATCGGTAGAGAGTTCTACCCCGCTGCGGCCAATCGTCCACTTGAAGGAGCCGTCCACCCGGTTGTTCCAGGTAGCCGCCACCGCGTTCTGCACGGTGTACCAGGGCTTGTTGAAACGGGTGCGGGCGCCCACAATTACCTCTACGTAGTCATTGCGATACGTGGCCCGCAGGCGTTCGGTGAAACTGAGCGAACGGGTGTCGTTGGACAGGAAGTCCTTGGCCCACTGCTCCTTGTTGTCCTCAAAATAGTACTTGTGGAATTTTTCGTAGCTGAAGTCCTCGCCCTCCCAATAGTCCGTCATGTCCAGTTGCGCCGCACCAATGTAGCTGCCGCTCTTGGCGTAGCTGGCATTGGTCATGTTGGATATGGAAAAGCCGCTCCTGGCGATGGGGGCGTTGATCATCACCCGCACGTTGGCGTTATAGGAGTTTTTACCGTTCACGGGGAAAGAATACTGGCGGCCGTTTACATCGTACCACATGGCGCTCACGATGGGATTCTGCACGGCGCCGCCTTCCAGGTGCACCCGGGCGGTGAAGAACGTTTTCTTGTTGGAGAATTCGAGGTCTGAGCGCAGGCTGTGGCTGAAGTACGGCGTCAGGTACGGGTTGCCCAGGGCCATGCTCAGCGGATTGGAATTGTCCAGCACCGGCATGAGCTGGCTGGTGGACGGCTGGGCGCTCCGGCCCCAATAGAACAGGCGGATGTTGGAATTGTCCGTGAAGTCATAAAACAGCATGGCGCGCGGTGAGAAGTTCCAGCGCTTATCCGTATAGGTTTTGCCGTTGGTATAATTATAGGTATTGGTAGGAATGGCCGCTGCACCTAACTGTGCACGCAACTTGTCGTTCTGGTACATCACGGCCGCCCCAATGTTCTGCGTAAGGCTGCGGTTGACGATTTGGTTGCTGTAGCTGGGGTCTTTCCATTCCATGCTGGTGTCGCCGGTAACGGGGTTGACGACCGACGCCTGATAGTTCATGTAAATGGAGCCGAGCGTAGGGAAACCCTGCCAGTAGTCATACGGAGAAGCGCTGTTGTACACGTCCTTGTTGGTCACGCTCTGCGCCCAGCGGATGTTGTAGCTGCCTTCCAGGTAGAAGTTGCTGCCCAGCGGCTCCGTGTACACCAGGCGACCGCCCACGCTGCGGCTTTGGGACAGCTGGTCGATCCGCTGGTTCACCGTCTCCGTCACGTTGGGCTCGTTGTTCACATAGTCCGTATGGGTGAGCGACTGGTTGTAGCCCCATAGGCTGTTGTTGGAGATGTTCCAGTCCAGGTTGGCGCTGATGGTGCGGCCGGGCATGCCCAGGCGCTGACGCAGCAGCAGGAAGCCGCGCGTCTGGAAGTTCCTGTTGTTACCGGAATTGTTGGTGAAACCGCTGTTGGTGCGGCCATCCTTGTTGTTTTTCCACGTGTCGAATACCGTCTGCTCTAAATAACTGCCCCGGCCAAAATTGAACTGCGGCTGGAAAAGGATGGAGGTGTTTTTGCTGAACTTGTGCTCCAGGCGCACGCCAAAGCGGTGGCCGTCCGTGAAGCGGTGGCTCTTGCCGTCCGTTTCCGAGTACAGCGTACTGCCGTCGGCCAGGTAGGTTTCCTTATAGGCGTCCTGCGTCACGTCCACGATGGAACCGTTGTACAGGTAATTGCCGCCCAGGTCCATCTTCTTGTCCAGCAGGTCCCAGTTGCCGTTTACACCGCCCATCCAGGAGGTGGTGATACCGTTGGAGCGACCCCAGTTGCCGCCTCCGCGCATCCGGCCCATGCCGCCACCGCCCATCATGGAGCTCATCATGGAGCCGGAGAGGTCGTTGAAGCCGCGGTTGTTGGTGTTGTTTCCGTTGAGGATGACGCTGATTTGGCTGTCCTCGGCGAAGCGTCCGCCCATGGCCGCCGCCTGCCAGCGGGGCGTGTAGGCATTGCCGGCAGAAGGCAGGTCCACGCCGCCACCCACCATGGCGTTGCCAAACAGGCCGTTCATCATGCCCCTCTTTACGGACAGGTCAATGACCGTCTCCTCTTCGCCGTCGTCAATGCCGGTGAATTCCGCCTGCTCGCTCTTTTTCTTCACCACTTTCACCTTCTCGATGAGCTTGGCGGGGATGTTCTGCGATGCCAGCTGCGGGTCATCCAGGAAGAAGGTTTTTCCGCCGATGGTAATCTTGGAAATGGTTTCGCCATTGGAAGTGATGGTGCCATCCTCGGACACCTCGATGCCCGGGAGCTTCTTCAGCAGGTCCACCAGCATATTGTCGTCACTAATCTTGAAAGACGATGCATTGTACTCCACGGTGTCTTTCTTGATGACCACGGGATTGCCCACGGCACTCACCGTGGCCGCATCCAGCACCTGCTGGTCCTGCTCCAGCTTGACGATACCCAGGTTCACATCGGCCTTTACCTCTAAGGCTTTCACGAAGGTCTTGTAGCCCATGATTTCTGCCTTGAGCGTGTATTTCCCGTTTTTTACTTTTTCCAGCAGGGCATGACCGTCGCCGTCCGACAACGTGTACTTGGCCTGCCCCTTTTCCGGGGTAAGGGAAACCGTGGCGAAACCAACAGGTTCCGCACTGGTGGCATCCTGTAACTGGAGGGTAATCTTGTGATTCTGCGCGCTCAACGCAAAGGCCACAAACAGGCCGGCGAGGGCAGCAACAAATTTTCTAACCATAAGTTCTTTTATACTAACCTTCTTTTGACACCTTCCCGGCGTCCAAGTTTAATTCTATTTGGAAATTCTTTCCGGATGTTCCTTCAGGAACTGTTCCCATCCGCCCTTGCCTTTAGGGACGGCGACGGGCCGGGAGGTCTCGAAGTGATGGCACAGGGCGATGGCCAGGGCATCCGTGGCATCCAAGTGCTTGCTTTCCAGCTGGACGCCCAGCGTTTTTTCCAGCATGAGCTGCACCTGCTCCTTGGAGGCGGCGCCGTTGCCCACAATGGCTTCCTTGGCTTTACGCGGAGCGTACTCGGTGACATCGGACACCCCAAACTCCTTGGCGGCCAGGATGGCGGCCCCCTGCGCGCGGCCCAGCTTGAGCACCACCTGCGCATTTTTTCCGTAGAAGGGGCTCTCGATGGCCAGCTCCGTGGGGTGATAGTTGCGGCAAACCTCACTGATGCACTCGTAGATGGACTGGAGCTTGGTGTAAGCATCCGGGTCCTTGCGCAAATCCAGCACGCCCATGTCCACGTAGGAGGCCTTTTTGCCCTCCACGCGGATGATCCCAAAACCCAGCAACTGGGTGCCCGGGTCTATGCCAAGAATGACGCGTTCCATAAAAGCAGTGCAAAGATACTACTTTGCGCCGGGATTCGCAAGGGGCTGATTATCCGTGCAAATGGCACCAAAAATGTTGCAGGGAAACATCCGTTGCATCAAATGAAACATTCCGCGCAGGGGTTGCCAAAATTACACCTTATCTTTGCGGCTGCGAAAACCACCGCACCCGAACACGGAACTACTAACCATTATAATATGTTCAAACTCAAGTCTATTTTACTTTCGGTCCTTCTGCTGACGGGCCTCTCCGCCTATGCCCAGCAGATTACGGTTACCGGTGTGGTAACCTCCGCGACCGACGGCTACGGCGTCATTGGCGCCGCAGTCATGGAAAAGGGTACCACCAACGGTACTACGACGGACTTTGACGGCAACTTCACCATCACGGTGAAAGAAGGTGCCGTCCTGGTCTTCTCTTCTATCGGGTACACCACCCTGGAACTTCCCGCCCAAGCCCAGATGGCCGTGGTGATGGAGGAAGACAGCCAGCTTCTGAACGAAGTGGTGGTCACCGGCTACACCGTTCAGCGTAAGGCCGACCTCACCGGCGCCATCTCCACCGTTAATACGGAAGACCTGGCCAAACAGAACGAGAACAACCCCGTGAAAGCCCTCCAGGGCCGCGTCCCCGGCATGAACATCACGGCCGACGGTTCTCCTTCCGGCGCAGCGACAGTCCGCATCCGCGGTATCGGCACCCTGAACGACAACGACCCGCTCTACATCATCGACGG
>DFFY01000087.1 GCA_002371115.1 Bacteroidales bacterium UBA3764 | reverse complement strand
TATACGGACGGCCTGAACGAGGCCGAGAACCCCGTGCACGGGCAGTTTGGCGAGGAGCGGATGATGCATATCCTGCAGGCCGGCGTGGAAAGCCGCGTGCTCATCGACACCATCAGCAACGCCGTCCATACCTTTGCCGACGGGGCCCCTCAGAGCGACGATTTAACCATGTTATACATACGCTTTATGAACAGCCGGAAATCGGAGGAAACCGAGCGTCACCTCATCCTCCATAACGACATTCAGCAGATTCCCCAGCTGGCGGAGTTTGTGGAAGCGGTTGCAGACCTGGCCCACTTGGACGTCGGGCTCACCATGAGCCTGAACCTGGCACTGGAAGAGGCCGTTTCCAACGTAATCATGTATGCCTACCCCAAAGGCTCCGACGGCCTGGTGGACGTGGAGGCCATTGTCCGGAAAGACTCCCTGGAGTTCATTCTGTCGGACAACGGCACCCCGTTTGACCCTACGGCTGCGCCGGAAGCCGACATTACCCTGGACGTGGAAGACCGGCCCATCGGCGGCCTGGGCATTTTCCTGGTGAGGAACATCATGGACGAGGTGAAGTACACCCGCAGCGATGATGGCAAGAACATTCTTTCGATGACAAAAAAATTAGCTTAATACCATGGAAGTAAAAATTACTGAAAAAGACAATGTGATGACTGCCGCACTGGCAGGACGACTGGACACCGCTGTATCACAGGAAGTGGCAACTGCCCTGCAGCCGCTCATCGACAATGCAGACAAGACGCTGGTGCTGGATTGCAAGGACCTGGCCTATATCAGCAGCTCCGGTCTGCGTATTTTCCTGACCGTGCGCAAGGCTGCCGCCGCCAAGGGTGGCAAGGTGATTGTCCGTGACATCACCCCGGAAATCCGTCAGGTGTTCATGATGACGGGCTTCCTGAACCTGTTCGAGATTCAGGAGAGCTAAATGGACAGGAAACAGGTGAGCCTTCCGGAAAACGCACACCGGGAGCTCAAACCGGGCGAGGAGTACAAACCCATCCTCGACCCGCGGAAGCAATATGCTGAGGCCACCCCTTATTCGGTGGCCGTCGGCATTTTAATGGTGATTCTGTTCAGTGCCGCTGCGGCGTATTTGGGCCTCAAGGTGGGCCAGGTGTTCGAGGCGGCCATTCCCATTGCCATCATCGCCGTAGGCCTTACCGGAGCCCTGGGGCTCAAACAGGGCCTTCCGCAGAATGTGATTATCCAGAGTATCGGCGGCTGCAGCGGCGCCGTGGTGGCCGGTGCCATCTTCACCCTCCCCGCCATCTATATCCTGGGCGTGGAAGTGGGCTTCTGGCAAATGGTCCTGAGCTCGCTCCTGGGGGGCATCCTGGGCATTCTTTTCCTCATCCCGTTCCGCAAGTATTTTGTGAAGGAGATGCACGGAAAATATCCTTTCCCGGAGGCAACAGCCACTACGCAGGTCCTCATCAGCGGGGAAGGGGGCGGCTCCAGTGCCAAAACCCTTATCACGGCCGGCCTCATCGGCGGTTTGTATGACTTTGCCGTAGCTACCTTCGGCGCCTGGGCGGAGACCCTTTCCACCACGGTCATGGGCTGGGGCGTTACCCTTGCCGACAAAGCCAAGGTGGTGCTCAAGATGAACACCGGCGCCGCGGTGCTGGGACTGGGCTACATCATCGGCCTTAAATATTCTTTCATTATTTGCTGCGGCTCGCTGCTGGTATGGCTGGTCATCATCCCCCTGATGAACCTCATTTGGGGGGCCGATGTCATCGACCTCATGCATACGGGCGTTACGCAGACCATCGGCGAAATGGCGCCGGAACAGATTTTCAAGGACTATGCCCGGCATATCGGCATCGGCGGCATTGCGACGGCCGGCATCATCGGCATCGTCAAGAGTTTTGGCGTTATCAAGAGCGCGGCCGGTCTGGCGGTGAGCGAATTCAAGCGCAAGCCGGGTGCTTCCGATACCCAGGTGGTGCGTACGGAGGAGGACCTTCCCATGAAGACCATCGTCTTCGGGGTGGTGATCGCCCTGCTGTGCATCTTCGCCTTCTTTGCCTTTGGCGGCGTGGTGAACAACGTCTGGCAGGCGCTTATCGGCCTGCTGGTGGTGGCGGTGGTGAGTTTCCTGTTCACCACCGTGGCGGCCAATGCCATTGCCATCGTGGGCTCCAACCCGGTGAGCGGCATGACGCTGATGACCTTGATTATCGCCTCGTTAATCCTTGTGGCTGTGGGACTTAAAGGGAATACCGGCATGGCGGCGGCGCTCATTATCGGCGGCGTGGTGTGTACGGCCCTTTCCGTTGCCGGCAGCTTTATCACGGACCTGAAAATCGGTTACTGGATTGGCTCTACGCCCAAAGTGCAGGAAGGCTGGAAATTCCTGGGCGTGGCAGTGAGCGCCGTGACCGTGTGCGGCGTCATGCTGGTCCTGAACAAGACGTACGGTTTCACCGGCGACAACGCCCTGGTGGCCCCGCAGGCCAATGCCATGGCGGCGGTGATTCAACCCATGTTCTCCGGCGGCGGAGCGCCCTGGCTGCTGTATGGGATTGGCGCGGTTATCGCCCTGGTGCTCAATTTCTGCAAGGTGCCGGCGCTGCCGTTCGCCCTGGGCATGTTCATTCCCATTGACCTGAACCTGCCGCTGCTGGTGGGCGGTGCCATTTCCTGGTACGTGAGCACCCGCAGCAAGGATGCCGCGGTGAACAGCGCCCGGCAGGAGAAAGGGACGCTCATCGCTTCCGGTTTCATTGCCGGCGGCGCCCTCATGGGCGTAGTGAGCGCCATCCTCAAATTCGCCAACGTGGACTTGTATATGGCCCATTGGGCGGCTTCCTACGGCGAGGCCGTCGCCATCGTCCCCTTTGTGGCCATCATCGGCTATATGATGTATGCTTCCCTGAAAACGGAAAAATAGATGGAAAAGATTTTAGACAGATTTTTGCGGTACGTGTCGGTGGACACGCAGAGCAATGAAGAAAGTGAAAGCCAGCCCTCGGCGGCCAAGGAGTGGGACCTGCTCAAAATGTTGCGGGACGAGCTCGCAGCCCTGGGCGTGGAGGTGACGCTGGACGAGTACGGCTATGTGATGGCCTCCATCCCTTCCAACGTGGGGGAGGGCGTGCCGGCTGTGGGCTTTATCGCCCATGTGGACACCGCTCCGGATGCCTCCGGCAAGGATGTGAAGCCGCAGATTATTGAGAAGTACGACGGCGGCGCCATCGACCTTAAAGGCGTTCCCGGCCTGCAGCTCAGGCCGGAAGAATTCCCGGAAATGCTGCACTACGTGGGCGAGACGCTCATCACAACCGACGGCACTACACTGCTCGGGGCCGATGACAAAGCCGGCGTGGCGGAAATCATGACCGCCGTGCAGTACCTGGTGGAACACCCGGAATTCAAGCACGGGCCGGTAAAGATTGGCTTTACCCCGGACGAGGAGATTGGCCGCGGCGTGGTAAAGTTTGACGTAAAGCGCTTCGGGGCCGACTATGCTTACACCATGGACGGCGGCGAGCTGGGAGAGCTGGAATTCGAGAACTTCAACGCCGCCGGCGCCAAGGTGCATGTCCAGGGACGCAATGTGCATCCCGGCAGCGCCAAAGGCAAGATGCGCAACGCTATCCTCATCGGCCAGGAGTTCAACAGCCTGCTGCCGGTGGAACAGCGTCCGGAATATACGGAAGGATACGAGGGCTTCTTCCACCTCATTTCCTTCAAGGGCGCCGTGGAGGAGGCCGATTTTGCCTACATCATCCGCGACCATGACCGCGCCAAGTTTGAGGCGAAGAAGGAACTGATAGCCCAGGTGGCCGCCTTCATGAACGCCAAATATGGGGAGGGGACCGTGCAGCTGGAGGTGAAGGACTCCTATTATAATATGCGCGCGCAAGTGGAGCCCCACTACCATATTATAGAAAAGGCCGTGAAGGCCATGGAGATGGCGGGTGTCAAGGCCAAAATCCAGCCCATCCGCGGCGGCACCGACGGCGCCAACCTCTCCTTCAAAGGCCTGCCTTGTCCCAACATCTTTGCCGGCGGGCTCAACTTCCATGGGAAAATGGAATTTGTGCCCCTGAAGAGCATGGAAAAGGCCTCAGAGGTAATTTTGAATCTGATTACGCTTTTTGCGGAGTAAAAGCTTCGAGCAAACGCCGGAAGCGGGTTTCTATCTCGGACAGGCACAGGTTGCCGATGGAACCCTCGTGGGTGTGCTTCAGTTCTCCTGCAAATTGGAACGTCCCTTCCTGGACGGCCTTCCCCACCTGGCGGTAGGCATCCCGGAAGGGAATTCCGTTTTGAACCAGGCGGTTTACTTCCTCTACGCAGAAAGCCTGGGCATAAAGCGGCTGTGACATCAGGTCCTGAGCGACTTTTATTCCGGGAACGGCCAGGGCCTGGACCACTGCATCCACGTAGGGGAGATGTTCAGAATGGGCGGTGCAGATGGTAAAAGGTTTCATTTTATATACGATATTCTATAATATTGGGGACGATGGCAGAAAGGTTGTCGAGGACCTCTTCCGGAGTAAAACCCAGCCGGAGGACAAGCAGGATGGTGTCGTCGCCGGCGAGGGTGCCCATGATGGAAGGGCAGGGGTGATGGTCGATGCGGGCAGCAACGGCCGGGGCGTGGCCGGGTTGTGTTTTGATGACGCCATTCTGTCCGGAGAACTCGATGCTCAGGATTCCTTGGGCGGAAGGATGTAGGGAAGAAGACTGTTGTTGCGGAAGCCGATAACCGTCGCTGGGCGTTTTCAGTATTTGCAGGGCCTTCATGTCGCGGGACAAGGTGGCCTGCGTGGTTTGGATACCCTTGGACTGCAACTGCTCCTGCAACTGTTCCTGACTATATATGGTAGTTTGCTCCAGGATTTCCTGTAACGCCTTTCGTCTTGCAGTGGTTGATTGCATAAACACGTATAATTATTCAAAACGGGCGCAAATTTATGCATAAATATTTATATATGCAAAATACGATGAAAAAAAGTTCAAAAAAATTTGCCAGTTCAAAAATAGTTACTACCTTTGCAGTCCCGTTTGAAACGAACGGGATTTTTTACGGCCTTCGGGCCACGTTCATTGACAATACTGAGAGAATAGATTAAGAGGTAAAGCAAAAGATAGAGTTAGTCTGATATGAAGTTATCAAACGGAATTTTCGGACTACAATTT
>DFFY01000024.1 GCA_002371115.1 Bacteroidales bacterium UBA3764 | reverse complement strand
ACAAGAGTTCTTCTCGTGACACACACTTTTTTGCAAATATAACGAAAAAGCCGTAATTTTGTACTTTAAAACTAAAACTGCTAACCACACTACTGTCCTCATGGACCCCGTAAAAGTAATCGAAATCAAAAAGAGCATCTTTGCCAACAACGACCAAGACGCCAATCTTCTCCGTAAAGAACTGAAGTCCAAAGGGGTATTCCTCCTGAACCTGATGTCCTCCCCGGGCAGCGGCAAAACCACCACGCTCATCCGGACCATCGGCCTGCTCAAGGACAGGCTCCGCATGGCGGTGATGGAGGCGGACATCGACTCGGACGTGGATGCCGTCAAAATCAAAGAAGCCACCGGCATCGAGTCCATCCAGCTGCATACCGGCGGCATGTGCCACCTGGACGCGGAAATGACCCGCCAGGGCCTGGACAACGTGTCCATGGACGGGCTGGACCTGGTCATCCTGGAGAACGTGGGCAACCTGGTGTGCCCGGCGGAGTTCGACACCGGTGCCGTGGCCAACGCCATGATTCTTTCCGTCCCGGAAGGCACGGACAAGCCGCTCAAGTACCCGCTCATGTTCTCCATCTGCGATGTGGTGGTCATCAACAAGATGGACGTACTCCCCTACTTTGACTTTAACCTGGAAAAATGCACGGAGTACATCCACATGCGAAACCCGCAGGCCCGGGTGATTCCCATCTGTGCCAAAACCGGCGAGGGCGTGGACGCCTTTGCCCAGTGGCTGCTGGAGAAAGTGCAAGACTGGAAACAACAATAAAAGTGTCACAATATGCCTGAGATGTCAAAAAAATTTGTCCCCAAGCACTTTGGTGACAAAAACCCCAATCCCAAGCTCATCAAGTTTGTCCGCCACGTCACGGACCGCATTCCCGGAAAAATCAAGATGACCACGGAAGCCCCGGAGTACTGGGGCCTGGCCTGCATCTTCGAGGACGAGATGGACCCCATCACCCGCGAAGCCTCGCTGGACCTGCTCCTGGACATGCTGCCGGGCAATCCGTTCAAGGTGCGCAAGCACTTCACGCGCGCCCAGTTGCACCAGATGAACGCCCGGAAGCATTAC
Source organism: Bacteroidales bacterium UBA3764 (assembly GCA_002371115.1). Lineage (GTDB taxonomy): Bacteria > Bacteroidota > Bacteroidia > Bacteroidales > UBA932 > Cryptobacteroides. The sequence continues at coordinate 3,324 of DFFY01000024.1, read as the reverse complement.
GCCTCGTCAGAAGCGGATTTTGACGCCCTGCTGGACAAGCTGGCGTATTTAGGCATGCTGGAGTATGACTATGGAGACCATTACACCAACGGGCAGGGCCCGGACGCCGGCACCACCTTCGAGCGCAAGGACCGCATTTACTGGGTGCCCATGTTCGTTCCCGGCAGCGCGGAATACACCAACATGAACGTGGAGCTCATGGACCGTCATCCGGAGCTGGCCATGTTCTTCGAGCGCATGACCTTCCTTCCGCTGGAGAAAATTACCCCCATGGTGCCCATGGGCGGCTCCGGCATCGGTATGCACGTGATTCCGGTGGAAAAGGCCATCTCCATGGAGAACCAGTCCATCGACATAGAACATATCTCCTACTGGCTCAAGAAGTATGAGGGCCATTTAGGTGTGGGTATTTGCAGTTGCCGATACGGCCGTAAAAAGCTGGACGAAGGCTGCGCGGACGACTACCGCGACTGGTGCATCGGCGTGGGCGACATGGCGGACTACCTCCGGGAGACCGGTCGCGGCCACGACATCACCTACGAGGAGGCCATGGCCATCCTCAAGAAGGCGGAAGACCATGGTTTTGTGCACCAGGTCACCAACATTGACGGCGAGGGCAAAATCTTCGCCATCTGCAACTGCAATGTCAAGATTTGCAACGCCCTGCGTACCTCCCAGCTGTTCAACACGCCCAACATGAGCCGCAGCGCCTATGTGGCGGAGGTGCAAACGGAAAACTGCGTGGCCTGCGGCCGCTGCGTGGAATACTGCCCCGCCGGCGCCGTGAAGCTGGGCCAAAAGCTCTGCACCCACAGCGGGCCCGTCCAGTATCCCAAGCACGAGCTACCGGATGCCAAGGCCTGGGGCCAGCACAAATGGACGGAAGACTACCGGGACAAGAACCGCATCAACTGCTATGAGACGGGCACATCGCCCTGTAAAACCGCCTGCCCGGCCCACATTGCCGTTCAGGGCTACCTGAAGAAGGCGGCGGAGGGCAAATACACGGAAGCGCTGGAGCTCATCAAACGCGAAAACCCGTTCCCGGCGGTGTGCGGACGCATCTGCAACCGGCGCTGCGAAGACGCCTGCACGCGCGGTACCATCGACCGGGCCGTCGCCATCGACGCGGTAAAGAAGTTTATTGCCGAAAAGGACCTGCATGCGGAAACGCGCTTTGTGCCGGAAGTGAACATCTGCTCCAATGTCCAGGAACGCTGGGAGGAGAAGATTGCCATCATCGGCGGCGGTCCGGCCGGCCTGTCCTGCGCCTATTACCTGGCTACGCAGGGCTATAAGCCTACGGTTTTCGAGAAGAACGAGGAGCCCGGCGGCATGCTCCGCTACGGCATTCCTTCCTATAAACTGGAAAAGGACGTCATCAAGGCGGAAATTGAGATTATGCGCGAGATTGGCGTGGAAATCCGCACCGGCGTAGAGGTGGGCAAGGACATCACTATTGCCCAGTTGCGTGAGCAGGGCTACAAGGGCTTCTACGTGGCCATCGGCTGCCAGGGCGGTCGCCTGCCCGGCATCCCCGGAGAATCGCTGCCCGGCACCACCACCGCCATCGACTTTTTGCACAAGGCCAACTGTGGCGACGTAAGCGTTTCCGGTAAGGTAGTTGTGGTCGGCGGCGGCAATGTGGCCATTGACGCAGCCCGTGTAGCCATGCGAAGCGGCGCTTCAAGTGTAACCATGTTGTCTCTTGAGACAGAAGATATTATGCCCGCATCCATGGAGGAGCGCACGGAGGCCCGCGAGGACGGCGTAGTGCTCAATCCCGGCTGGGGCCCTAAGGAGGTGCTGGGCACGGACAAGGTGAGCGGCATCGTCTTCAAAAAGTGTACGTCCGTGTTCAACGCGGAGCACAAGTTCGCCCCTACCTATGACGAGACCCAGACCATCTCGCTGGAGGCGGACCTGGTGATTTTCGCCATCGGCCAAACCGTTATCCTGAAGGACCTCCTCAAGGACACCAAGGTAGAATTCTTCCGCGGTGTATATCCAATTGCCGATAAACTCACCTACCAGACGGCGGAACCGGACATCTTTGTGGGCGGCGACGTCTTTACAGGTCCCAAGTTCGCCATCGACGCCATCGCCGCCGGCAAGGAGGCGGCCGAGTCCCTGCACCGCTTTGTGCAGCACGGTCACATGACCATCGGCCGCAACCGGAGGGATTTCATCGAGCTGAACAAACAGGACATCGTGGTGGAGAGCTATGACAACGGTTCCCGCCAGGACCCGGGCGTGGTGCCCGTGAAGAGCAAGTTCGCGGAGTATCACGGCACGCTCACGGAGGAGCAGGTCCGCAAGGAGACGGCCCGTTGCCTCAAGTGCGGCGCATCCGTGGTGGACGAGAACAAGTGCATCGGCTGCGGCATCTGCACCACCAAGTGCGGCTTCGATGCCATTCACCTGCACCGCGTACACCCGGAAGCCAGCGTCATGCGCACCTCCGAGGATAAGTTCGGCGGCATCCTGCCCTACATGATTAAACGTACCGGCAAAATACTGTTTAGCAAGAAATAATCGCGGACGAAAACTTTTTCGCTCCCCCTTTTTTGGGGGTAGAAAATATTTTAGTCTGTGGAGGTAAAAGGTATGCACGAATTAGGGATTGTTTTTTACATTATCCGAGACGTCAAGCAGGCGGCCCTGGAGCATGCCGTGCAAAAAGTTTCGGGGGTGGTGATGAACATCGGCGAGGTGTCCACCATCATTCCGGACTACCTCAAGGACTGCTGGCGCTGGGCGGCGGACAAGGAAGAGCTGCTCAGGGGCGCGGAGTTAAAAATCAATACCATTCCGGCAGTAACCTACTGTGAGGACTGCCATGCGGAATTCGGCACGGTGGCGCACGGAAAAATATGCCCGCACTGTGGAAGTGAGCACACTTACCTGCTGCGGGGTAACGAAGTAGAAATCAAAGAAATAGAAGTACCTAACAATTAGAATTATGGCTTGTTTTATTGCTCCCCTGGTGGAAGCCGTCGCGGTGACCGCCATCCGCAAGAGCGGACTCAAAGGAAACTCCCCTTTCCTGCAGCACCTGCCGGACCTGGAGAAAATGCTCTGGGGCGGCACGCTCATGCTCATCGTAGACCATATCATCAACGGGGAACTCACCTGGACCTTCCCCTTCTTTACGTCTCTCGGCCAGACGGGCGGCGCGGCCATCCTCTGGCGCGAAGTCCTCACCGTGGGCGTTCCCATGGCCCTCGTGCTCACCGCCGCCTGGGCCGGCTGGATTGCCCTGAAAGAAAGGCAGATTCTTCGCTATGCTCAGAATGACAAATAGCCTTCTGTCATTCTGAGGAG
>DFFY01000061.1:958-13108 GCA_002371115.1 Bacteroidales bacterium UBA3764 | reverse complement strand
GTCATTGAAGCCAGCGGCATCTGCGAGCCTGCGCCCATTGCCCAGACCATCAGCACCATGCCGGCGTTGGCGCCCCAGTACACCAAAGGCGCACTGCCGTATGTGGACTGCATCTGCACGGTGGTGGACGCCCTGCGTATGAAGGACGAGTTCGAGGGCGGTTCGGCCCTGGAAAAAGAGGATATCGGCGAGGACGATTTGGAGCGCCTGGTCATCGAGCAAATCGAATTCTGCAATATTGTGCTGCTGAACAAGGCTGCGGAGGTTGCGCCGGAGGAGCTGGGCAAACTCAAGGGCATTGTCAAAAGCATCAACCCTGGCGCCAAGGTACTGGAGTGCAATTATGGCGACGTGGACCTGGACGAGCTCATCTACACGGGCATGTTCAATTTTGACGAGGTGGCCACATCGGCCGCCTGGATTGCCGCCATCGAGGGAGAGGAGGATGAGGACGAAGAAGCGGAGGGCGAGGCGCTGGAATACGGGATAGACACCTATGTGTACACCCGCCGTCCGGCCCTGGACCTGAACAAGTTCGACCACATGGTAGCCACCAAATGGCCTGCCAACATTATCCGCGCCAAGGGGCTGTGCTATTTCTCGAGCGACATTGACAAGTGCTACCTCTTCGAGCAGGCCGGCAAGCAGAAGAGCATCCGCGACGCCGGACTCTGGTTCGCCACCATGGAGCCGGACGAGCTGGCGGAAATGATGAACCGGGACCGCAAGCTCCGCTCCGACTGGGACCCTGAATATGGCGACCGCATGCAAAAGATTGTGTTCATCGGCCAGCATCTGGACAAGCCCGCCCTGGAAAAGCTGATGGACAGCTGCCTTGCATAGTGCTTTTGGCAAAAAGATTTGTCATTTCGAGCGAACTTTTTTGTCATTTCGAGCGAAGATTTTTGTCATTTCGAGCGAAGTCGAGAAATCTTTTTTGCAGAAAAAGAAAAAATGCCTATCTTTGCAGTCCCGTTTTTTCGGGACTTAAGTCCGGAGAGATGCTCGAGTGGCTTAAGAGGCACGCCTGGAAAGCGTGTATACTCCAAAAGGGTATCCCGAGTTCGAATCTCGGTCTCTCCGCAAACGGCCTTGTAATCGATTGATTACAAGGCTGTTTTTTTAGCCGTTCAGGCCCTTGAAGATCCGTCCTATTTGGCGTAAAGGTTCAGGAGGGTTTCGTAGAGCTCCTGCTTGCCGGAGGCCACTGCGGGCTCCCCGACGGCCTTGGCGTACTTGTACAGGTCCTCTAGGGTGGCCTTGCCTTCCTCGAACTGCTTGCCCAGGCCGCTGTCAAAGCTGGCGTAGCGCTCCTTGACCATTTGGCACAGGGGGCTTTCTTCCAGCACGGCGGCTGCATTGAGCAGGGCGTGGGCCATGGCGTCCATGGCGCTGATGTGGGCGATGAAAATGTCCTCCGGGTCGGTGGAGCTGCGGCGCAGTTTGGCGTCGAAGTTGGTGCCGCCATTGCCCAGGCCGCCGTTCAGGATCACCTGCATCATGGCCTGGGTGAGATCATAGGCATCCACGGGGAACTGGTCTGTATCCCAGCCGTTCTGGGCGTCTCCCCGGTTGGCGTCGATGCTGCCCAGGAAGCCGTTCTCACGGGCTACGGTAAGTTCATGCTCAAAGGTGTGGCCGGCCAGCGTGGCGTGGTTCACCTCAATGTTCACCTTGAAGTCCTTATCCAGGCCGTTGGCACGGAGGAAGCCAATCACCGTCTCCGTGTCCACGTCGTACTGGTGCTTGGTGGGTTCCATGGGCTTGGGCTCGATGAGGAAAGTGCCCTTGAAACCGTTGGCACGGGCATAATCGCGGGCTGCCGTAAGCAACTTGGCCAGATGGTCCTTCTCCCGCTGCATCTGGGTGTTCAGGAGGCTGTAATAGCCCTCACGGCCGCCCCAGAACACGTAATTGGCGCCGCCCAGCTTGATGGTGGCGTCAATGGCGTTCTTGATTTGCACGGCGACACGGGCCACCACGTCGAACTGCGGATTGGTGCCGGCGCCGTTCATGTAGCGCTTGTGGCCGAACACGTTGGCGGTGCCCCACAGGTTCTTGATGCCGGTTTCCTGCATCTTCTTCAGCAGGTAGTCCGTGATGTCCTTCATGCGGGCTTCGTACTCGGCAATGTCGTCACAGTCCTTCACCAGGTCCACGTCGTGGAAGCAGAAGTACTCGATGTCCAGCTTCTGCATAATCTCAAAACCGGCGTCCGCCTTGGCACGGGCACGGCAGTAGGGACATTCGCCCTTGTCCCAGGCATAGCTGCGGGTCTGGCCGCCGAACGGGTCCGCCGAGGCCTGTCCCAGCGTATGCCACCAGGCCATGGCAAACTTGAGCCATTCTTTCATGGGTTTGCCGCAGACCTTGCGCTCCGGTTCATAGTAATGGAAAGCGAGGGGATTCTTGCTCTCAGTGCCCTCAAAGGGGATTTTCCCGATGGTAGGGAAGTATGCTTGTGCCATATATTAGGTATTAGATTTCAGATACGCCTTCCAGGCTTCATAGGCGGCCCGATAAGCGTCCTCGTGCTGCGGCAGCACCACCTCCAGGCGCTCCAGCGTGGCAAAGGCCTCCTGTGCGTTGCGGTAAATGCCCGCGCCGATGCCCGCTCCCTTGGCCGCCCCTACGGAACCGTCCGTATTGTACAGCTCGATGGTAGCTCCGGACACGCCCGCAAGCGTCTCGCGGAAAATGCGGCTCTGGAACATGTTGGCCAGCCCCGCATGGATTTTATCCACCTTCAGGCCCATCTGTTCCATGATCTCGATGCCGTATTGGAAGGAAAAGACAATACCTTCCTGCGCCGCCCGAACCAGGTGCGCCTGGCCGTGGCGGTTGAAGTGGAGCCCGTGAATACTGCAGCCGCTCTCCCGGTTCTCCAGCATGCGCTCCGCCCCGTTGCCAAAAGGCAGGATGCAAACGCCTTCACTGCCGATGGGCACCTGCGCCGCCAGCTCGTTCATCTGCGGATAACCGAGCCCCGGCACTACGTTGCGCCGCATCCAGGAGTTGAGGATGCCCGTCCCGTTGATGCACAACAGCACGCCCAGGCGCGGGTTCGCCGCCGTATGGTTCACATGCGCAAACGTATTCACGCGCGAAAGCGGGTCATAATTTACCTGGTCGATAACACCGTACACCACCCCCGAAGTGCCAGCTGTAGAGGCAATTTCACCAGGGTTGAATACGTTGAGGCTCAGTGCGTTGTTGGGCTGGTCGCCAGCGCGGTAGGTCACCGGCATGCCCGCTGCGAGGCCCAGCGAGGCGGCCGCCTCCGCCGTAAGCGTGCCCTGGATGCCGAAGGTGGGTTTCACCGGGGCCAGGATGGTATCGGCAAAGCCAAAATAATCCAGTAATTCATGAGCGGGCCTGTTGGTGGCAAAGTCCCAGAAAATGCCTTCCGACAGGCCGCTCACCGTGGTACAGGTGACGCCGGTGAGCCGCATGGCAATGAAGTCCCCGGGCAGCATCACTTTCCAGATGCGCTTGAACACCTCCGGCTCATGTTCCTTCACCCAGGCCAGTTTGGCGGCGGTGAAGTTGCCGGGGGCGTTGAGCAGGTGGGGAAGGCAGTAGTCACTTGCCCAGATGCTCCCAGGCCTGCTGGCCGTAGGGAACGGCACGGGAATCGCACCAGATGATGGCGGGACGCAGCACGTGCAGGTCCTTGTCCACGCACACCAGGCCGTGCATCTGGTAGGAAATGCCGATGGCCTTGATGTCTTGGGGATTTACCGCCGGTGCCTGTGAGAGGACATCGGCCGTGGCCAGTTTAAGACTGCCCAGCCACATGGCGGGGTCCTGCTCCGCCCAACCGGGCTGTTTGGCAATGATGGGCGCCTCGGTTTTGGGATAGAAAGCCGAGGCCACACATTTCCCGGTAGCGGCTTCCACCAGTGAAGCCTTCACCGATGAGCTGCCTACGTCGTAACCTAAAAAGGTACATACCTGATTTTTATTAATAGGCGCTTGCAGGCGCCCGGCCGTAGGTCGGGGTGACAAGACTCGAACTTGCGACCCTCTGCTCCCAAAGCAGATGCGCTAGCCAACTGCGCCACACCCCGATAAAACAAAGGTACAAAAAAATTACAGAATCCGGTATATTTTTCGGAGGAACCTGCGCCAGAACTTGCTCAAGCCTTTGGCCTGCGGATAACTGGCGTCCATCTCGGCACATTCCGCCTGCAAATCCAGAAAGGTTTGTTTCACCTGCCGGGCGCTTTCCCCGTCGTAAAACAGGAAGGCATCCTCCCAGTTGGTGTGGAAGCTGCGGCCGTCCAGGTTCACCGTTCCGCAGCTGGACAGGCTGTCATCCGTGACAAAGAGTTTGGAATGGTCATATACCCCATTGTACACGAAGACGCGGATGCCGGAAGCAATGAGTTCCGGGATGTAATCCTGTGTTAGGGAGTTCATGAAGCCCCAGTCGCATTTGGCGGGAAACAGCAGGCGGACGTCCACGCCGCGTTGCGCTGCGTCCTTGAGTGCCTGGAGCACTGCCGGCGGCGGGCCGAAGTAGGGCGTTTGCAGGTAAAAATAGTCCTTGGCCCGGTTCAGCGTTTGTACATACAGATGCGTGAGCGTGGTGTCCCGGCTTACGGAACCCACAGCCTGCACGACAGCCGAGCCCACGGCCCTGGCCTGCACGGCTGGAGCGGCCTTTTCGCCGGTGAACAGCGTCCAGCTTTCCTCGAACAGCGCCCGCGGCTGCGCTGCGGCGGGGCCTTCAATGCGCACCTGCGTGTCCTTCCATACGTAAATGGTCTCGTTGTTGAAGTTGATGCCGCCGGTGTAGGCAATGCGGCCGTCAATCACTACAATTTTCCGGTGGTCGCGGTAGCCAAAAACGCTGGCTACGGACTGCCCGGGGCATAATTTCTCAAAATCATGGACATAGGTCACTTTTACGCCGGCCTTGCGCATTTTCCGGTAAAAGGCTTCCGGTGCCAGGGGCGTGATGAGGTTGTCCATGAGCACCCGCACCTGCACGCCTTCCTGCGCTTTGCGGATGAGGGCGTCGCGCACGAACCTTCCGGCACTGTCCGTATCGAACCAATAATATTCAACTTCGATGGTGCTGCGGGCCTGGTCGATATCCTGCAGCAGGCGTGTGAGGTACTGCTCTCCGCTCTTGGTTATCCAAAGGGTGTTGCCGCCTACGGGAGCGGGTGCCTGTGCGTGCAGGCCGGCACACAGGAAAACGAACAGCAGAAGTATGAGGTTGCGCTTTTGCAAGATTGTTCCTATCTTTGTAAAATAGCTTGCAAAGATAGCGAAAATGATAATCGAAGCCAAGAATATTCGAAAGACTTTTGGCGTCCTGCCTGTTCTAAAGGGCGTAGATTTTTGTGCCGATGCAGGAGAAGTGGTGGCCATCGTGGGCGCTTCCGGTGCCGGAAAATCCACCTTGCTGCAAATCCTGGGCACGCTCCTTACGCCGGACGCCGGCACGCTCCGGATTGGCGGGACAGATGTGCTCCGGCTCTCGCAGAGGGAACTGTCGGCCTTCCGCAACCGGGAAATCGGCTTTGTCTTCCAGGCGCACCACCTGCTGCCGGAATTCAGCGCCTTGGAGAATGTGATGATTCCGGCGCTCATCGGCGGGGGAAACCCCAGGCAGGCCCGCGAAAAAGCCATGACGTTGTTGCAGACGGTGGGGCTTTCCGGACGCATGCAGCACAAACCGTCGGAACTCTCCGGCGGCGAGCAGCAGCGCGTGGCCATTGCCCGTGCCCTGATAAACGCGCCCGCCATTCTTTTTGCCGATGAACCCACGGGCAACCTGGACTCCCGCACCAAGCAGGAAATTCATGCGCTCTTCTTTCAGCTCAGGGAAAAATTAAACCAGACCATTGTCATCGTTACGCATGACGCCGGTCTGGCTAAACTGTGTGACCGAACCTGCACGCTGCAGGACGGAGAGTGGCTGTAAGTTATTCTGCTACAGTAGTTTCGTTCATGGAGCGGGGACCACGCGGGCCTTTTTGTCTACCGGGGTGTCTTTCGCCTCCTTTGCTGCCCAGCTTGCCAATCTGCTGGTGACGGAACTTTTCTTCTGCCAGCACCAGCTTGGCTACCTTCTCCGTAGGAAGCACCTTCTTGTAGCGCTTGAGGGCCTGGGCTTCCACCTTGTTGCAGTTTTCCTTGGCCTGGGTGTAGGCCTCCAGCAGGTCGGGGACGTTGTCGCCCAGTTCTACACCCTTTTTCAGGGCTTTCATGGCATCCATCTGCAGTTTGAAGGCCTCGCGGCGCTGGGTCTGCACTTCATTGTACACGGGCCAGAAGGCCTGGGCTTCCGCTTCCGTGAGGTTGAGCTCCTCGGTGATGAGGGCTACCTGTTCTGCGCGGGCTTTTTCTCTCCACTGCTCTTTGCCACCTTTCTTCTCGGGCTTTTGGGCAAAGGCCACGGCGCTCACCAGCGCCAGGGCGCACAATACGCTAATAATCTTCTTCATAATTCAGTTCTGTTAATTGTTCGACGGAAATGTTGCTGGCAATCAGGAAACTGCGGATATCGTCCTCCTCGGTGAGGGTGGGGTTCTCCATGAGCTCAATCTGCCCGTCCGGATCCAGTGACTGTGACAGATAGGAGATGTAATCCAACCCCATTTCTTCTTCCGTAGCTGCAGCACGGCCGAAGATGAAGTTGCCGAGGGCGGCCAGAATGGCCAGCGAGGCTGCGTACGCGAGCCACGGCGACACTTTCTGTATCACCGTGGGCCTGACCTCCTGGTGGGGAATGCTTTGCAGCCGGGTTTCCAGCTGGGTGAAGTAGCCTTCCGGGACCGATATGCCTGTTTTCTTTGTCATAACTGTTTACTTTGACACCTCCGCTTGCGAAAGGTTTAATTGTAATTTTTCCTTTGCAATATGATAAGACGCCTTGAGCGCGCCTACGGATGTTCCGGTAATGGCCGATATTTCCTCGTACGAGAGCTCGTCCCACCAGCGCATTACAAACACCTGGCGCTGTTTTTCCGGCAGGCGGGCCAAGGCCTTGAACAGTTCCCGTTGGGCGGCCGTACCATTGAAATAAGGGTCTGCCATAATGCGGCGCTCCATTTCCGAGTCCACGCTCTGAAAGCGCAGGGCGGCACGCACTTTCTCGCGCCGCAGCCAGTTGAGCGTCTCGTTGGTGGCAATGCGCCATACCCAGGTATAAAGCTGCGCCTCCCCCCGGAAAGAGGGAAGCGCAGTCCATATTTTCAGGAAAATATCCTGGAGCAGGTCGTCCGCGTCCTCGTGGGTGCCCACCATGCGGCGGACGTGCCAGTAGAGGCGCTCGCTGTAGTTTTTTACGATAGCGTTAAATACCTGCTCAAGGTTTTCCATTTATTTTTTGGCGATGGCCTTCTTGGCGGCCTCTGCAATGTGCGGAGCGTCAAGGCCATACGCGGCCATAAGTGCAGAAGGCGTGCCAGACTGGCCGAATTTGTCTTCTCCGTTGACAAAAACAACGGGCGTGGGCAGCTCGCGGGCCAGCACACCGGCAACGGCCTCGCCCAGGCCGCCGGCCATGTTGTGCTCCTCTGCAACAACTACGCAGCCGGTCTTCTTGGCGGAAGCGATGATGGCTTTCTCGTCCAGGGGCTTGATGGTGGCAATGTCAATGACCTCGGCCTTGATGCCTTCCGCCTCCAGGGCCTCTGCGGCCTGCAGGCTTTCCCACACGGTGTGACCGGTGGCAATAAGGGTAACATCCGTGCCTTCATTGAGGACGATAGCCTTGCCAATCACAAAGGGCTCGTTCTCGTCCGTGAAGTTGGGCACGCTGGGACGGCCGAAGCGCAGGTACACGGGGCCTTCGTACTGGGCGGCGGCGATGGTAGCCTGCATGGTCTGGTTGAAGTCGCACGGGTTCAGCACCACCATGCCAGGAAGGGCGCGCATAAGGGCCAGGTCTTCCATGGTCTGGTGCGTGGCGCCGTCCTCGCCCAGGGTAATGCCGGCGTGGGACGATGCGATTTTCACGTTGGTGTTGCCGTAAGCCACTTCCTGACGGATCTGGTCATAGACGCGGCCGGTCACGAACTCTGCGAAGGAGCCGATGAAAGGAATTTTTCCGGTAATGGCAAGTCCGGCGGCGGCGCCCACCATGTTGGCTTCGGCAATGCCGCATTGGATGAAACGCTCCGGGAATTCAGCGGCGAAAGCGTCCATTTTCAGGGAGCCTTTGAGGTCGGCCGTCATGGCCAGTACGCGGCTGTCTGCCTGGCCGGCTTTCAGAAGGCCTACGCCAAAACCGCTGCGGGTGTCTTTTTTACCTGTGTCTGTATATTTTTTCATATTTTTTACTGTTTTTTATGCGATCCCTCGACTTCGCTCGGGATGACAGGGAGATTAAAAATCACCCAGCGGGGTTTCACCTAATTCGTTGAGGGCCTGTTCCAGCTGCTCCGGCTTGGGAACGGAGCCGTGCCATTTGTGGGTGCCGGCCATGAAGCTTACGCCATGGCCCATCTCTGTCTTGAACAGAATCATGGTGGGCTTGCCGCTGCCCTTGCCGGCCTTGGCCAGTTCAAAGGCTTTCTGGATGGAGTCATAGTCGTGACCGTCGGCCACAATCACATTCCAGCCCCAGGCTTCCCATTTGGCGGAGAGGTCGCCTTCACCGGCTACCTGGTCCACGGGACCGTCGATCTGCTTGCCGTTCCAGTCCGTCATGGCAATGAGGTTGTCCAGCTTGTGGAACACGGCGAACATGCCGGCTTCCCAGATTTGGCCTTCCTCGGACTCGCCGTCACCGCAGAGGCAATACACGTAATTGTCATCTTTGTCCAGTTTTTTGCCCAACGCCAGGCCGGCGGCGGCGCTCAGGCCCTGACCCAGGGAACCGGAGGCCTGGAAAATGCCGGGAAGGCCCTTGCGGATGGACGGGTGACCCTGCAGGCGGGTGCCCATCTGGCGGAAGGTGGCCAGTTCGCTCACCGGAATGTAACCGGCGCGGGAAAGTACGGAGTAGTAAACCGGAGTCATGTGCCCGGCGCTCAGGATGAACATGTCCTGTCCCTTGCCGTCGCGGCGCCAGGTGGCGGGGTTCTGGTTCATCACATTGAAATAAAGGGTGGTGAGGATGTCCGTGCTGCCCATGGAACCGCCCGGATGTCCGCTTTTGGCCATGCACACCATGCGCAGGATATCCCTGCGTACCTGTGTGGCAATCTGCTTGAGTTCTTCGTTTGTTTTAGCCATATTTTATATAGGTATATTTGCAAAGATAATTATTTTACGCCGAAAGCGAAAATGCAGTGGCTGGTGTAGGTCTCACCGGGACGGAGCACGGCGCTGGGCCACTCGGGCTTGTTGGGCGTGTCCGGATACTTCTGGGTCTCCAGGCAAATGGCGGTGCGCTGCTGGTAGGTGATGGCTTTCTTGCCGGTTACGGTGCCGTCCAGGAAGTTGCCGCTGTAAACCTGTACGCCGGGTTCATCGGTATAGACTTTAAGGACGATGCCGGTTTCCGGGCAGTAGAGCTCGCAGGCTACCTGGGTGATGTCGCCGGCGGTGTCCAGACACCAGTTGTGGTCGTAACCGTTGCCGTTCTTGATTTGTTCGCAGTCGGCCGCGATGTCCTGGCCGATGGGCTTGGGCGTAGTGAAGTCGAACGGGGTGCCGGCTACCGGACGGATTTCGCCGGTGGTCATGTAGGTGTTGTCCGTAGGGGTGAAGTTGGCAGCATTGACGTACAGGATATCCTTGACAATACTGTGACCGGCCGGGTCGCCGGAAAGGTTGAAGTAGGAGTGGTTGGTCATGTTGATGACGGTGGGGGCGTCTGTGGTGGCTTCATAGGCAATGTCGATGGCGTTGTCCTCCGTGAGGGTGTAGGTGACATACGCTTTTACGTTGCCGGGGAAGTTGTTGTCGCCGTCCGGGGATTCGCGCAGGAGCTTCACATGGGTGTTGTCGGCCTCTACAAGTTTATACACCTGATACTGCCAGCCGGTGGGACCGCCGTGGAGGCAATGGCCAAAGTTGTTCTGGGGCAGCTGGTATTCCACACCGTCCAGGGTGATTTTGCCCTGGTTGATGCGGTTGGCATAGCGGCCGATGGCTGCGCCGAAGTCGCTGGCGTTGTGCTCCGGGAAATAGTCTTCCACTTTGCTGAATCCCAGCACGACATCTTTCAGTTCGCCGTTCGTGTCCGGAACCATGATGGAAACAATACGGCCGCCGAAGTTGGTGATGCATACCTCCATGCCATTGGCATTGGTGAGGGTGTACAGGGCGGTGGGCTCGCCGTTGTACTCGTTCACAAAGTCTTGGGGGTTGAGGCCGCTCTTGGTGAGCTGGGCCTTGGGTGCGCAGGCTACTGCGAGAACTGCGCACAGGAGGGTGAGTGTTTTTTTCATAACGTGGTTATTTTTCCAATACATAAATGCTGAAGGAATAGGCGGGAGCGCTGGCGCTGATGCACTTGCCTTCGCCTTCGAAGGTGAAGGCGGCCGGCTGGAACAGGGTGGCCTGGTCCAGGCTGTTGTCTATGTACAGTTTGCCCTCGCAGCTGCTCAGGCGTACACCGGTCACGGCTTTTACCAGGGCTTTTTTCTTGAGCCCGGTAAAATTAAGGGTGATGTCCTGTTCTTTTTCGGTGGTGTTTACCACTTTTACATAGATTTTGTTCCCGTCCAGCACGGCGCTGGCGAACAGGCCGTCCTGGCCTTCCGCGCCGGTGACCGGTGCGCCGTTCATGGTGAGGTTGAGGCAGTTGGAGCCACGGTACTGGCCGTATAGCTGCTGCACATGCCAGCTTACGGTGCGGAAGGAACGCAGGTTGTCATACCAGATAAGGTCCGGACGCCACTGCCAGCCTTCCACATGGGCGAACAGAGGGGCGTAGGTGGCCATTTCCACTACGTCCGCGTTGCGCTCGATGCCGGTCATGAAGGCCGCCTCCAGGAGGGATGCGTAGAAATGGTTCCATTTTTTGCCCTTGGCATGGCAGGCGTATTCACCGGCGAAGACCTTGGGGCCTTTGCGGTCATAGTTGTCGTAGCGGGCGCCCTGGGAGAGGAACCAGTTGTAGGGACGGTAGAAATGCTCGTCCACCAGGTCTGCCTTGAGACGTTTCATCTCCGGCCACAGATAGTCGAACTGCTTTCCTTCCGAGTCCGGACCGCTGGTGCCCACCACCTTGATTTCCGGATGGGCGCTGCGGATGGCTTTGAGGAAGGGCTCCAGGTGCTCCGGATAGGTGGCGTCCCACTGCTCATTGCCGATGCCAATGTATTTCATGTTGAACGGGGCCGGGTGACCCATTTCTGCGCGGACCTTTCCCCAGGGGCTGTCCACGGGACCGTTGGCAAACTCAATGAGGTCCAGGGCGTCCTGGATGAAGGGCTGCAGCTCATCCAACGGGCAGTGCGCGTTCGCATTCTCATTTTGGAACTGGCAGGCCAGGCCGCAACTGAGGATGGGAAGCGGCTCGGAACCAATCTCTTCGCTGAGCTGGAAGAATTCGTAGAAACCCAGGCCGTAGCTCTGGTAATAGTCCGGGTAGAAACGGTGCGGGAAGGTATATTCCCAGCGGTTCTCGTTGAGGGGGCGGTTCTCCACCGGTCCCACCGAGTTTTTCCAATTATAGCGGGTTTGGAGGTCCGTGCCTTCCACAATGCATCCGCCGGGGAAGCGGAAAATACCGGGGTGGAGGTCATACAGCGCCTGGGCCAGGTCCTTGCGCAGGCCGTTTTCATGGCCCATCCAGGTGTCCACGGGGAACAGGGAAACGTGCTCCAGGTCTGTGGTGGCGCGGTCTCCCACCAGGAAGATGCGCAGGATGCTTTTTTCCAGCGTCTGGTCCGGATGGATGATGAGCTGGTATTTTTTCCATTCCTTACCGGTTACGGTGAGGGTATCCTGGCACAGGAAATGGTTTTCGCCCATGGAGGCGGTGTTGGCCAATTCTATGCGGAGCATGGATTTTCCGCCGTCCGGGACACGGGCCCAGACAGAGAAACGGTATGTCGCTCCTTCTTGTACGCCTATCCCAAAGAACCCTTCATTGTCCAGGCCGGTCCATTTGTGGGGATGGCCTGGGTTGCTCAGGCGGACGTAGTGCGGGTTGCGCGCAAAGGGGCCGTCGTTGCGGACCTCCACCTTGCCAAAGGCCTTCCAGCCTTGCAGGGCGTCGTTCGGGAACTCGAA
>DFFY01000061.1:0-897 GCA_002371115.1 Bacteroidales bacterium UBA3764 | reverse complement strand
GAACGGTTTTTCACCAACTCTGCATACAGGCCTCCGTCGGCCGCATAGTTGATGTCCTCGAAGAAGATGCCGTATAGGGTGGAGGGGATGGGAGCGCCGGCTTTCTTCAGGTTGATGTCCAGCTGATGGGGTTGGGCCATTCCGGCCAGGGAGAGAAGCGTCGCCGCAAGGAAAAGGACTATTTTTCGCATATAAATGGTCAGTAGTTTTAATTTTGGTCAAAAATACATATTTTTGCAGCATAAAGGGTGGACAAATGAACAATCCGGGTGTAAAAACAGTTGCTCTGTCAACGCTTCTATTTTTCCTTGTGCCGGTGGTGTCGGAGGCGCAAGGCGGTTTCGAAGACAAATATAACATTTCTGTGGCAAACATGGAAAACGGTTTTCCCACTTTTTCGTATGCTACCACCCCCTCTGTACGGAGTAATTTTGTGCGCAATGTGGTTCAGGACGGTTTCAACCGGCTTTGGGTATCGTCAGAAGGCGGCCTGGATATCCTGGATTTAAAGCATCTTACCCATGTGGAACTGGACTACACGCTTTCCATGAAATACACCCTGGACTACTTTACCGGCTACCGCAGCGCCCTCTACTGCATGGGCCCCTCCGGCTCCGCCGCCTTCGACTACTTCCACCAGTGGGTGTACTGACCTGGTATCGCAATACGGGGCCGCTAACTCCCTTGGGTGTACTAACGAGGCATCACAAAACGGCAGGTCGCTGAATATTTAAGCTGGTCGGTAAACGGCTGATACACAATACTTTGCTAATAATCCTCGGCGCCAGAAGAGCCGAGGATTATGCGTAAACCATTCTATATGAATGAGTTAGCGGCCAGCCGTGTGTGACGCTTAGGACATCAATCCAGCTTAAGCACAGCCATGAAGGCGCTCTG
>DFFY01000108.1 GCA_002371115.1 Bacteroidales bacterium UBA3764 | reverse complement strand
TGTAGGCGTTGACCTCTTTGGCGTTAGAAAGACGAACACGGGCTACCTTACGCATAGCGGAGTTCGGCTTTTTAGGTGTGGTCGTGTAAACACGGAGGCACACGCCGCGCTTCTGAGGGCAAGCATCCAACGCACGAGACTTGCTCTTTACCTCGAGCTGCTCGCGTCCTTTACGGACAAGTTGTTGAATTGTAGGCATAAATGTTTGTTAATAAAATAATTATAGTTACAACCCATTCTGAAGGGCTTATGTCCCCGCAAAATGGGCTGCAAAGATAAGAAAAAAAATTTAATTAACAAAGTTTTCCACAGCGTGGGGCCTGTCATGCCCGGCTCCGACCGGGCATCTCGTCCTCAAAAAAGCCCGTTTTTAAGGACGACAGGGCCAAAATACCCTTCTCATCCTCAAAATTGGTCCAAAATGAGGACGAGAAGGCCAAAACCACCCTCTCATCCTCAAAAATGCCGCAAAACAAGGATGAGCCTACAGTTGTAGCGTGGCGGTTTTGAGGCCGCGGGCTTTTACGGTGACGGTGACAGGATTTCTGATTGACTCTGTAACTACGATATGTCTACTATCACCTTGTCCGGCGGTGTAGAAGGAACAAGGAACATGACAAAATAGATCGGGAGATAAGTAATCGCTCCTTCCTGAAGTATTTCCCTCTCATTGCACAAGACATATCCCTTCTTGATATTATAATCTGGCGTTTCAACGAAATGGTCCAGCGAGGCATGCTGGTCGTAGTCTTTCCCGGATTTCACTTCTATCGGAACAACGGTCAGACTGTCATAGTCGTTGACCAGGAATTCGACTTCACCTTTCTTCTTGTTATCGTAGTAGAACAGGGGGAAACCGTGGGCTGAGAGCTCGCTGCAGACAGCCAACTCGTATACGGTGCCGAGATTGATTCCTTTCTGTTCGTCCATCACAGCTGCGATGTTGTACTGGTACAGAAGTCTGGTCAAGAGTCCCACGTCATTGAAATAGAGTTTCAGGAGGTTCTTGCTTTCGGATTCATCCAACGGGAACCTGAGATTGGATATGGCTTTCACCTCGTTGCAGATTCCGCTGGCCACCAGATAATCGAATTCATCCTGATACTGGGAAGAGCGAGCTTGTTTCTTTTCCTCAATCTGGTTAAATCTGACTCGTTTCTTCTTGTTCTCCAAATAGGACGGAACCAGCTCATATATCCGCTCGATCTTCAACTTATGTTCCTTGTCATATTGGCTTGCATCTCCTTTGTATAGCTCGTACACTTCCTTCTGGGCATCCCTGACCTGAACGATATTTCTTGTCTCTATGAAGGTATTTACGGCATCTGGCAATCCTCCTACCAGTAGGTACAATTTGAAATAATCCATCATCTGCCGGTGAAGAGCCTCGTTCATCGGAATCTTCTTTTCAAAGCATTCCCGGGCGTGGCTGATGAACTCATCCCCGACATTGTTAGCCCAAAGGAATTCCTCGAAATCCAACTGATACATCTTAACGACCTCGATGGCCCCACCAGGCTTGGACAGGGTCTGGTTCAGCGCTATTCCCAGCTGGGAGCCGCTGACAATGTAGGTGAAACGGTCATCCTGTTTAAGGAATTTAAGAAGCGTGAGCATCTCGGGGTATGCCTGAATCTCATCCAAGAAAACAAGCGTATTCTCCTTGTCTTTCATCCGGTCGCCGGCAATGGTGCTCAGGCGCAGATAGAAGTCGTCCTTCCCGCGCGTTCCTTCGAAAACACGGTCTCCCTTCTTGTCCTCTATCAGGTCAATCTCAATATAGTTGGCGAAGCGTTTCTGGCCTTCATGACGGATAATATACGACTTCCCAATCTGGCGGGCTCCGTTCAAGACAAGAATCTTATTGGAGCCATTCTCCAGATAATCAGCGATTTTAGACTGGATTTTTCTTCGAAGCATACACTTTTCCGTTAAAATTCCCGTCGCAAATATACACTTTTCTCTTAAAACACACAACCAAAATATACACTTTTCCCAAGGACGTAACAAAAACTGCACTGCGCGCGAGAAGTAGACACGAA
Source organism: Bacteroidales bacterium UBA3764 (assembly GCA_002371115.1). Classification (GTDB taxonomy): domain Bacteria; phylum Bacteroidota; class Bacteroidia; order Bacteroidales; family UBA932; genus Cryptobacteroides. Next base: position 6,672 of record DFFY01000108.1, on the reverse strand, counting down.
AAGATTTTTTCGTTAATACTTATTTTCGAAAGTAGACACCGTTTACCGCCGTTGATTTCTTTCATCAGCTCATAGTTGTAGTAATGGCCGACTTTCTGTTCTTTGCGAGCCCATAAGATGTACTCTGCTAAGTAAGTGAAATAACGGCAGGATAGATTGGGTGGAGGATTGGTCTTCACCCAAGTAATGCAGTTGAGGATTTTGAATTCCAATTCAGCAAGGAAGCGTGCAACATGATTGGAATGGAAAATACTATTTGTGGACCATCTCCTTCAGCCTATTCAGACTTAAGGCAAGATAAGCGGGCAGACAACACGCATCTAAGTAATTAATTATTAGCCTGATATCGGATATCTGCTCCTTCGAAACAATCTGCTCAAGAATAAAACCACTCTCTGTAAAGCCTGCAGCTTCAATCCACGGATTCTCCTTTAACAGTAAATGCGGCGCTTCAGCAGCTGTTGATGCTTGCACACGTCCAAGTAATTGGCAGTCTTCAACTTCCACATCATGATTTGGTGCAATAGTTTCCCCTTCAAGAGTAAATATTAGATACTCATTCATAGACACATCAAGTAAGTGGTTAATACTAAATGATTTTTCTATAGTTTCCTCGGGAAGTGAATTCAATAAAACCTTTATCCCGTAATAATTGGAGTTGTTGACGTATCTTGTCTTTAACGAAGTTGTTGCCAGGATGCTTCACCTGCAACTCTACTTCAAAAGCATATACCTGATTCAATGTGAAGGACTTGAAAGGGATTCTTTCAACACACTTGAGTACATCTAATAACCAGCCTCTACTGTCCATACTGTCTGTCCTGAGCGAGAGGGAGCGATTATAGAGGTCTATCACCTTATGTTTATCCTCCGGAACGCTGTTTTTAACGATAAAAATACGTCCACTTTGTGGGATATCACCTATCTCAATGTTACAACCGACCCATCCGGCTCGTTGTGCAGTATCTTTCAAAGGCGGTCGTTTCTCTATTATTGCCGGGGTAAAAAAATGATTAGGAATCAGCATTAGATTATTAACTGCCCAATCTGAGTAGGTCATGACAAATAGGTTTGGATTGCGGCTAGATGTGATTCTTTCAATCATCGTCCTGTATGCCCCGTCGGCAATGGTCCGGCCAATATGAGAGGTTTTACTTTCTCTGCTTTTCAGCTCAAAATCGGAGCTGCATTCATCGCAATAGAAATCCGCAACGGGCTTGTTGGCTGTATAATGCGATAGAATTGGCGCACCACATATTGGACAATACATGTTATCAGATATCCAACCCTCGGTAATGACCCTAGATATCTGGGAGCCGCTTTTATATCCAATAGCACGGTTGCTATCAAATTGCAAATTCATAGACACAAATCTGTTCAGCATCATTGAACCCTTCTTTCGCGTAGGAGGTAAATGAAGAGGTCTCCGTGATGGGCTTGTAAGGAGGATCGAAATAGAACAGCGTATCGGGACCGGCGTAGCGTCCAGTCTCAGCAAAATCGCCACAAAGGATTTCTACCTTCTGCAGAACTTCGGAACAAGCACGGAGGTTGTCAGCATCGCAGATGCGGGGATTCGCGTACTTGCCGTGAGGAACGTTGAATTCGCCCTTTGAGTTCACGCGGTAAAGGCCGTTGAAGCAAGTGCGATTAAGGAAGATGAACAGGGCGGCCGTTTCTACAGGAGAGGTTTTCTTGGTGTTGAACAATGCCCTCTTTTCCATGAAGTAGCCCTTCCGGGCTTCTGCGTCCAGAGGAATATATTCAGCCTGGATAGCGGTCAACGTGGAAATGAGTGCCCCAACGTCGGACTTTATAACCCGGTAAGTGCAGATAAGTTCCTCGTTAATATCGTTGATGACAGCTCTTTCGATATTGGGATACGCCTGAAGAATCCAAAACATCACGGCACCACCACCCACAAACGGCTCTACATAAGTAATGTGTTGGCGGGTAGCGAAATCGCGAGGTAGCGACTTCTTAACCTCGTCAAGCAGCTGTGTCTTCCCTCCAACCCATTTGATAAACGGACGGGCTTGTGTTGTATCTTCAAACAATCTCATAAGCACATCATATTTTTGCAAAGTTACAAAAAGAATGGAGCGGTCAAAACGGAAAATGAATATTTCGGTATCGATTGTGGTCGAGTTTTTCCAACGGACCATCGTCGTCACAGAAGGTCCGAATCCACTTCTCGGCAGTGCTGGAAGGGATTCCGGTGCGCTCTGCGGCTTCCAAGTAGTCTTGGCGGTCGAACTCGTCGGGAAGGGCGGCGAAGAAGGACTGACGCCGGGATGACAGGGCCAAAATACCCTTCTCATCCTCAAAATTGGTCCAAAATGAGGACGAGAAGGCCAAAACCACCCTCTCGTCCTCAAAAATGCCGCAAAACAAGGATGAGCCTACAGTTGTAGCGTGGCGGTTTTGAGGCCGCGGGCTTTTACGGTGACGGTGACAGGGCCTTCGCCGGTGCGGCGGACAATGGCCGATGCCTTGCCGTGGAAGGCGGGCAGCGTGTGGCTGTAGAACGGCACGTGGGAGGTGGCGTCACCGGCATCGGTGGCCAGAATGACCGCCGGGCCCTTAACGGTGAAGCTGAGCTCCTGGGCGGCATCCGGCACCAGGATGCCCTTGCGGTCCAGCACATCCACCGTCACGTAGGTGAGGTCTTCGCCAGCATAATCTATACTGGCAGCCAGTTTGGAGGCTTTTCCAGCCGTGACCACCTTGTCGCGGGCCCATTCCAGGCCGCTTTTATAGACGATGACATCCACCGTACCGGGCTCATACACCACCTGGTCCCAGACAAAACGGTAGCCCTCGCGGGCCTGCCTGCCCTGGGACTTGCCGTTCACGAAGAGCTCGGCCTCGTCGCCGGAGCTGTACACGTGCACCGGGGTCACCTGTCCTTCGCGGCCGGGCCAGGTCCAGTGCGGCAGGATGTGGGCCATGGGGTGGTTCGGACGCCAGCGGGCCTGGTACAGCCAGTAGCGGTCCTTGGGGAAACCGGCGAGGTCGATAATGCCGAAGTAAGAACTGCGGGACGGCAGCGGAACGTCGCTCACCGTATTACCCCAACTTTCCAGCGACTTTTTATAAGCGGCCTTCTCCTCCTCCGTGTGGAAGTTGGTGAATACGGACGGGTCCAGGTTGAAAGGGGTGGGCTCGCCCAGGTAATCGTACCCGGTCCAGACAAACTCGCCGGCGCATTCCGGCACGGCGTCCTCAAACTGCCACTCATAGTCCGGCTTGGAGGCCCAGCCGGGGGCGTATAAGTCGTATGAACTGACCTGATAGGGGGCTTCCATGGACCAGCCTTTACCCTTCTCCTGCGCTACCGGGAAGCGGTAAAACCCGCGCGAAGAGATGCAGGAGGCCGTTTCCGAGCCGTAGAACGGCTGGTCCGGATGGGCATCGCGAAACTCCGCATACAGGTGCGGCTTGTAATTGAAACCATAGACATCCAGCGTGCCGGCGTAGGGCTGCGTAGAGGCCCAGGGGTTGTCGTTGCCGGCGGTGGTGGGACGGGTGGGGTCCTCCCGGTGGCAGATGTCCGTGAGCATCTGGGGAATCCACCAGCGGCTGGCATCGCCCTGTTCTCCACATTCATTGCCGATGCTCCAGGCTATTACCGAGGGGTGGTTGCGGTCCCGGTGAATCATGGCCACCAGGTCCTTCTCCGCCCAATCGGCAAAAAGGGTGGCGTAGCCGTTGTCTTTCTTGGGCCAGGTCCAGGTGTCCGTGAGTTCGTCTATCACCAGGAAGCCCATGCGGTCGCACAGGTCCAGCAGCTCCGGTGCGGGCGGGTTGTGACTGCAGCGGACGGCATTGCAGCCCATGGCCTTGAGCAGGGTCAGGCGGCGGACCCAGGCATCCTCGTTCCACACGGCTCCCAGCGCACCGGCGTCATGGTGCAGGCACACGCCTTTAAGGAAGGTACGGGCGCCGTTGAGGAAAAACCCGTCCGTGCGCCACTGCGCGGTGCGGATGCCAAAAACGGTGTCATAGGTGTCTGTGCTGCCATTTTCCAGGCCGATGGTGGTGCGCGCCACATAGAGTGCCGGCGTGGCCGGGGACCAGCGGTGCGGCTCCTCCACGGTGAACTGCTGCTCCAGCTCGCGGCCGTCGTAAATCTGCGTTTGGGCGGCGCTATGGGCGACAATCATACCTTTATATATAATGTCCGTGCTCACGGTGACGGGCTGGGGCTTTTCCGCCTTCATCTTGATGCGAAGGGTCACCAGGGCCTTGCTGCCTTCTGGGCGGGTGGTGACATACGTGCCCCAATGGGCTACGGCCGTTTTTTCCGTGCGGGTGAGCCATACATTGCGATAAATGCCGCCGCCGGGGTACCAGCGGGAGCTTTCCGGCTTGTTGTCCAGGGCGATATCGACCTTGTTTTCTCCTTCCTGCAGCCAGGGGGTAAGTTCCACGGACCAGGATGCGTAGCCATAGGGCCAGCCGCCGGCCTCGTGGCCGTTTACGTAAACCTTGGCGTTGGAGAAGGCACCGTCCACTTCTAAGCGGAGGTCCTTTTGGAGGTCATCGGCACTTACCAGCAGGGTTTTGCTGTAAGTGGCCTTGCCCCACCAGGCCAGTTTGCCGGTTTCGCCGGGGTTCTCCTGGACAAAGGGCTGCTCCACGCCCCAGTCGTGCGGGAGAGTGAGCACCCGGGAGGCGCCGTCCTTGGTGAAAGTCCAGTCATTGTTCCATAATTGCCGTCCGGCCGGCTGGGCCAGTGCAAGCGTGCCCACGCCCATGAGGAAGGTTATCAGCAGTGTCTTTTTCATAGTGCGAAGTTACGCATTTTTTTCGGGAAATCCCCCTGTTTCCCGCTCCTCCTTGTTTTGCGGCATTTTTGAGGATGAGAGGGTGGTTTTGGCCTTCTCGTCCTCATTTTGGACCAATTTTGAGGATGAGAAGGGTATTTTGGCCCTGTCGTCCTTAAAAACGGGCTTTTTTGAGGACGAGATGCCCGGTCGGAGCCGGGCATGACGGGGGAAAGGGCCGGGCATGGCGGGGAAAGAGCCGGGCATGAGGGGATAGACTATTTGAAGCGCTTCCAGAGCCACTGCACCAGGGGGCCGGGAAGGAGGGCGATGAGCGGCGGGAGGTACACGTTCATGAAGGAGGGACTCACCACGCGGCGGCGGTGGAACAAGGCCCATAACGCACGCCGGACCAGCCACTTGGGCGTATGGATTACGCGAAGTTTCACCCCCAGGTCCATGAGCGAGGGTTTGAGCTTGTACAGCGGCGTGGCGATGGCGGCCGGGCACACCGTGGTCACCCCTACCCCGTACGGGCGCAGCTCATAGGACAGCGAACGGCCAAAACTGCGCAGATAGGCCTTGGTGGCCGCATACAGTGTGATGCCGGGCACCGGAAGCCGCGCCGCCATAGAGGACACAATGAGGATATACCCGCTCCCCCGCTGCTTCATGGCCTCCCCGAAGAGGATGCTCAGCCGGGTGATGGTGGTCACATGCAGGTTCAGCATGGCCTGCACCCGGTCCAAATCGGCCCCGGACAGTTCCTTGAAAAAGAACATGCCGGCGTTGTTCACCAACACATCCGGCACCAGGCCGCGCCCCTGGCACCAGGCAAATAACTCATCCGCGGCAGAAGGCAAGGCCAAATCCTGAAAATGCCCCTCCACCTTTACAGGGAATTGCGCGCACAAGGCCGATGCAGCCGCAGTCACCTCCTCCGCCCGGTTGCTCACCAGCACCAGGTCATACCCTTTCTCCGCCAGCTGACGGGCATATTCCAGCCCCATCCCGGAGCTGCCACCGGTAATTAACGCGACCATCGTTTCTCCGCTTTTTCAATTTCCTTCCGCAAGGCCGGCGGGAGCTGCCCGGCGCACTGGTTGCACCGCATTTCCAGCGTGTACATGCGCCCGATGCAATAATTGGAGTGCCTGCACTCGCTCCGCTCCACTTCCCCGCTGCGGAGTTTATTCACAAAATCCGTATCCCGCACCAGCGCGCGGGCCATCTGGAGGGCATCGAAACCCGCCGCCAGCACTTCCTCCATCCCCGCGCGGGAAACCATGCCGCCCACATAGATGAGGGGTAGTTTCACCGCCGCCCGGAAGGCTTTGGCATCGTCCAGAAAATAGGCGTCCTTGTACGGAACGGTAGGTATCATGAGGCGGCCGAATCCGCGCACCAGCGCCTTGAGCCACCAAAATTTGCGCATGTCCATGTAATGCGCCAGCGTGCGTAACGGCATGGCCCCGCGCATCACCGCCATGGGCGCCTTGCTCACAAAGCCGGCCGACAGCACCAGCGCATGCACCCCCAGCCGTTCCAGCTCGCGGGCCACCTCCAGACATTCTTCGCGCTGCATGCCGCTCCGGAAACCGTCGTACATGTTCATCTTCACTACCACGCCCATGTCGTCCCGGGCCACCTCCAGCACGCGGCGAATCACCTTTTGCATAAAGCGCATGCGGTTCTCCAGCGAGCCGCCGTATTCGTCGTGCCGATGGTTGGTGTACGGCGACAGGAACTGGCTGATGAGGTAGCCGTGCCCCGCGTGGATTTCCACGCAGTCGAAACCCGCCTGCCGGGCCAGCTCCACCGCATGGCCGAAATCGTCCACAAGCGTGTCGATTTCCTCCTTCCTGAGGCCCCGCACAAAGGTGGGCGAATAGAGGTTGAAGCC
>DFFY01000078.1 GCA_002371115.1 Bacteroidales bacterium UBA3764 | reverse complement strand
GCAGGTAAATGTTGTTGTCCATGCCCGGCAGCCCTATCTTGAAGCAGAGGAAGCTGAAAAGGAACGAGCCCATGAGGCTGAAGGGAATGCTAAAGAGCACGGCTAAAGGTATAAACCAGGAGTTGTACAGCGACGCCAGGATAAGGTAAACAAGGAGAACGGCAATGGCATAGAGGATAACCATGGTGCTGCCCCCCATGTTCTCTTCCAGTTCGCGGGACATGCCGCCGTATTCATAGGCATAGTCCGACAGGTTCATGGTCTCTTCAAAGACTTCCCGGATGGCCTGGTGCACTTGACCTTCGCTGTAGCCCGAGGCCGGCGTCACATAAGTGGCAATGCTCTGGTACATGTTGAAGCGGTTCTCCGTGTTGGAGCCCACCGAAGGCGTAAGGGTGACGAACTGCGTGATAGGGGCCATGCGGCCATCGGACACACGTATGAAAATGCTGCCCAGGGATTCGGGATCCAGCCTGTAGCCGGGCAGCGCGTTGGACAGGATGCGATATACCTTGCCGAACTGGTTATAGTTGCCCACAAAAGCCTGACCGCAGTAGTTGCCCAGGGTGGTGAGCACCTGCTGGGCGGTGATGCCGGCCCGGACGCACTGGACGGGGTCCACGGAGACATCGTATTTGGGGAAGGACTCCGAATAGGTGGATTCTGCACTGCCCACTTCCGGCCGTTCCTGAAGCTTGGAAAGGAACATCGTCACTTTATTGTTGAAGGCTGTCATGTCGCCGTCCGTCTTGTCCTCAATCATGAGCTCTATCTGGCTGCTGGTACCGAAGCCCGGCACCTGCGGCAGGGTGAACGGAATCACCTGGGCGTCCTTGATGTCCTCGCAGTCCATGTAGAAGCGCCCGGCCACAAGGTCTATGTAGTGGTCCATGCCAGGACGCTCTTCCCAGTTTTTGAGCCTGACGAAGAAGGTGCCGTAGCAGGAACCTGCGCTGGAGATGAGGCCGTAGCCGGAAACCCGGCCATAGGTTTCCATTTCCGGAATTGCGCGAATCTTGGCCTCTACCTTCTCCATAATCTGATTGGTCTCATTCAGGGTGGACCCCGGCGCCGTGCGCACCTCCACCATGAACACGCCCTGGTCTTCGTTGGGCACAAGACCGCTGGGCATCACCTTCATGAGGTAGATCATGCCACCGGCGGCAATCACCAGGAGAATCCAGGACCACGCCGGTGCGCTCATAAACTTCTTCACAGAGTTGAAATACTTGCCGGAAACCGCGTCGTAGCTCACTTCATAGGCTTTTCTGGTATAGTCCAGGAAAGATTTCTTCTGCCCCTGCATCTTTTCCTCTTTGGGTCTGAGGAGCATCACACAAAGGGCCGGGCAAAGGATAAGGGCCGATACGGTGGACAGTCCCACTGACGAAGCCAGGGTAATGCCGAACTGCTTGAAGAATGCGCCGCTGGTTCCGGGAGAGAACATCACCGGGATGAACACCGCCATAAACACCAGCGTAGTGGAAATAGCCGCCATGGTCACCTCCGACAAGGCGCTTGTAGTGGCTCTCACCACGTTTTTCTCTCCAAGTTGCAGCTTTGTCATTACGGCTTCCGTAACCACAATGGCATCGTCCACAACGGTTCCTATGGCCAGCACCAGCGCGAAGAGTGTGAGGAGGTTCAGGGAGAAGCCTGCCAGTCTCACTATGGCAAAAGTGCCCATAAGGGACACGATTATGGAGATGGACGGGATGAGGGTGGCCTTGAAATCCTGCAGGAAGAAGAATACCACCAGGATGACCAGGAGAATGGCAAGGATCAGGGTCTCCACCACGTTGTGCATGGCGGCATCCAGGAAGTCGTCGCTGCACAGGAGGGTGGAGAACTTGAGGCCGGCGGGGGCAATCTGCTCCGCTTCCCTGAGCACTTCATTGATTTCCGCGTTCACGGCCTTGGCGTTGGCGCCGGGGGCCTGGTACACAATGGTGATGACGGCAGGGCCTTCTGCGCCTTTGGAGGTGAAGGTATAGTCCCTGGCGCCCAGCTCGATATCGGCCACATCTCCGAGGCGCAGTATCTTGCCGCCTTCCGAGCGCAGGACGATGCTGCGGAATTCCTCCACGGTTCTGAGACGGCCGCTGTATTCCAGTTTGTATTCGTACGTGTTCTCCGACATTTTGCCCAGGGTGCCCACAGGAGCCACTAAGCTCTGCGTGCCCACGGCCGCAAAAAGATCCTCCGGCATGAGCTTGTATGCCGCCATTACATCCGGTTTCATCCAGATACGCAGGGCGAACGTATTGCCCAGGCTCTCCACCTTTCCAACGCCTGTCACACGGGTAAGGCGGGGCTTTACGGCTATGTCCAGGTAGTTGGCAATGAAATCGGGGTCATAGGAGCCGTCCGGACTTTCCAGCTGGAACACCTGCAGGATGTTGTTCTGCTGTTTGGCCACGCTTACGCCAAACTGCAGTACTTCCTGCGGGAGGAGCGGCTGCGCCATGGAAACCCTATTCTGCACGTTCACGGCTGCCATGTCCGGGTTGGTGCCCGGCTTGAAGAACACGAGGATGGTAATATTGCCGGTGGAAGTGGCAGTGGATTTCATGTAATACATGTCCTCCACGCCGTTGATGGCTTCTTCCAGGGGCTGGATTACGGACTTGATGGCAGTCTTGGCATCTGCGCCGTCATAGCTGGCCGACACAACCACGGTGGGAGGGGCGATGTCGGGATACTGGTCCATGGGGAGGGTGGTGAGCGAGATAAAGCCCACCAGAAGAATAAGAAGGCCGATGGACACGGCCATCACCCTCTGTTTGATGAACGGATTGCCTTTCATACGAACCGGATGAACTTAGAAAATCACTTTTTGGCCGTCCACCACGTTGGTGGCACCGCTGGAAACAATTACGTCGCCCGGCTTCAGGCCTTCAAAGACGCAGAGAGAAGTGCCGATGTCAAAGGTTTGCACCTGGGTGGAGTGGGCCAGGGAATCTGCACCGACCTTCCACACGATGGTGCGGTCCAGCTGGCGCACAATGGCCGATGTGGGTATAACGATTTGGTCGGCATAGGTGAACGGAACGATGACGGTCCCCATGTTGCCGGAAGCCAGAACGCCATCCGGGTTAGGGAACTCGGCTTCTGCCCGCATGGCGCCGGTGATGGGATCCACCACATTGGAAATGCGCACGATACGGCCCTTCTCCTTGTAAACGGAACCGTTCTTGAGCTCCAGTGAGACATCGGGCAGACTGGAGAGAAACTGCTTCAGCGTCTTGCCTTCCAGGCCTTCCTGCAGCTGCAGGTACTCACTTTCGGAGATGGAGAACTTGGCGACGATGCGGGAAGCTTCGCTCACCTGGGCTACAACGGTACCGGGAGACACGAGCTCTCCCCGGTTCAGGGGCGCTCTGCCTACTATGCCCGTGATGGGGGAAGTGATGGTACAGAAGCTCAGTTGCAGCTGTGCGGCCTTGAGTGCGGCTTCTGCCTGAGCCACTGCCGCCGTTGCCTGGTTGTAGGCGTTGGTGGCCGTTTCCAGCATATAAGAACTCACAATCCCTTTCTGGAAGAGATTCCGGTTGCTTTCCATTTCCAGCCTGGCCGTGTTCTGACTGGCCTGGGCGGCCAAAAGGTTGGCATGGGCATTATCCAACGAGGCCCTTGCCTGACGCTCATCTATCCGCGCCAGGACGTCTCCCTTGCGGACGTGGTCTCCGATGTCCACATTATACTCGGTAACGGCTCCACTGCAGATGGTGGTCACTACCACTTCATTGACACCCTCCAGCGTGGCATTGTAACGGGCAGGATACTCCACCTCTTGCGTTTTGACGGTAAGTGTGTCAAACGATGTGTGTTTTTCTTGGGGCACATTGAGGCTGCATCCAGTCACAAGCAGGATTGCCAGCATGGCTTGTAAGGACTTCTGGGAATTCATGTTCATCTATGTATTTGTTTTTTGGATTTATTTAACCCAGACGGGCTTCCAGACGCCTGCGGATTTCCTGGAGGAACTGCAGGGAGGTGAGGCCCTTAGGGGAAATATTGGCGTTCAGGTTCAGGAGGTCCTTGGTCTCCAGGCCTTCATTCAGGGTGTCGAAGCAGGCGGCCTCCAGCTGGTTGGCGTAGTTCACCAGTTCCGGGAGGTTGTCCAGTTCACCCCTCTTGCGGAAGGCGCCACTCCAGGCGAAGATGGTGGCCATGGGGTTGGTGGAAGTTTCCTCGCCCTTGAGGTACTTGTAATAGTGACGGGTCACGGTGCCGTGGGCGGCCTC
>DFFY01000101.1 GCA_002371115.1 Bacteroidales bacterium UBA3764 | reverse complement strand
TGACCTCGCCCCAGCCTACGCCGCCACCGTTGTGGATGCTCACCCACGTGGCGCCGCGGAAGCCGTCGCCAATAACGTTCTGCACGGCCATGTCGGCACAGAAACAGGAACCGTCATAGATGTTGGAGGTCTCGCGGAAGGGGGAGTCCGTGCCGGAAACGTCGTGGTGGTCGCGTCCCAGCACAATGGGGGCCGATATTTCTCCTTTGCGGATGGCCTCGTTGAAGGCCAGGGCAATTTGTGTGCGGCCCTCGCAGTCCGCGTAGAGGATGCGGGCCTGGGAACCCACCACCAGGTGGTTGCGGCCGGCTTCCTGAATCCAGTGAATGTTGTCGCGCATCTGACCGGCAATCTCTTCCGGCGAGCGGGCGGCGATTTCCGAGAGCACCTTCACGGCCAGCTCGTCCGTCTTTTCAAGGTCTTCCGGTTTTTCGCTCATGCACACCCAGCGGAACGGGCCAAAACCGTAGTCGAAGTACAGCGGGCCCATGATGTCCTGCACGTAGGACGGGTAGCGGAACGTGCCGTCGGCCTTCAGGACATCGGCCCCGGCGCGGGAACTTTCCAGGAGGAAGGCGTTACCGTAGTCAAAGAAATACATGCCTTTGTCTGCCAGGCGGTTGATGGCCGCCACGTGCCGGCGGAGGGAGGCTTTGACGGCCTCCTTGAAGCGCTCCGGCTCTTCTGCCATCATGCGCTTGCTCTCTTCCAGTGTGTACCCGACGGGGTAGTAACCGCCGGCCCAGGGGTTGTGCAGGGAGGTTTGGTCGGAGCCCAGGTCCACGTAGAGCTGCTCGTCTGCCAGGCGCTCCCACAGGTCCACTACGTTGCCCACATAGGCCAGGGAAACCACTTCCTTGGCAGCCACCGCCCGGCGGATGCGGGGGATGAGCGCGTCCAGGTTGGTGTGAAGCTCGTCCACCCAGCCTTGTTCATGGCGCTTCTCGGCCGCCTTGGGGTTGATTTCCGCCGTCACGCTCACCACGCCGGCAATGTTGCCCGCCTTGGGCTGTGCGCCGCTCATGCCGCCCAGGCCCGCCGTCACAAACAACAGTTGCCTTGCCTCCCGAGCGCCCCCTTTGTCATCCCGAGCGTAGTCGAGGGATCTCACCTTCCTTGCGGCGTTCATCACCGTAATAGTGGTGCCATGCACAATACCCTGCGGGCCGATATACATGTGGCTGCCGGCCGTCATCTGGCCGTACTGGCTCACGCCCAGCGCATTGAAGCGTTCCCAATCGTCCGGTTTGGAATAGTTGGGAATCACCATGCCGTTGGTGACTATCACACGAGGCGCATCCTTGTGGCTGGGGAAAAGGCCCAGCGGATGGCCGCTGTACATCACCAGCGTTTGCTCGTCCGTCATGGTCGCCAGATACTGCATTGTCAGCCGGTACTGCGCCCAGTTCTGGAAGATGGCCCCGTTGCCGCCGTAGATGATGAGCTCGTGCGGGTGCTGCGCCACTCTCTCGTCCAGGTTGTTCTGGATCATGGCCATGATGGCCGCCGCCTGCCGGCTCTTGGCAGGATATTCGTCAATGGGCCTGGCATATAATTGATAGGAGGGCCGATACCGGTACATATAAATGCGGCCGTACGCTTTCAGTTCCTGGGCGAATTCCGGCGCCAGCTGCGCATGCAGCGCCTCCGGGAAGTACCGCAGGGCGTTTTTCAGCGCCAGCACCTTTTCCTCCGCCGTCAGAATGTCCTTCCGTTTGGGCGCGTGGTTAATCTCCTTGTCGTACGGCTTGGCTTCCGGCAGCCTGTCCACCGGAATCCCCGCCAAAATCTCCTCTGCGAACCGTGAAATGTAACTCATTGGTATTTAGTTATTTGTGGAAAAACGTCTGTGTAATTATGCGCAGGCGATTTTGCATAATTAATTGGTGGTCAAAATATTATATTTTACGCCTAAATATGTTCATTTACGGCATCCAGTACCTGATCTTGCAGGGCAAGCGCTTCGGTGACGATGGCGTCGGCGCGGGCCAGGAGGGGCAGGGCAGGGGCCTTGTCCGTGAGGCCGGCGGCATTGATGCGCACATTCAGGCGGGCGCCCTGGATGGCGGCAACGGCGGCGAGGGCCGCTACGCCTGCATCGGAAGCACTGGCCGGATTCCCACTCTGCGCCATCTGCAGCGCCAGCGGGAGTGCCTTCAGGCTCTCTTCCATCGTGCGCAGCGGCACCTGGGCGGCATACAAGGTGGCTTCTTCCAGGGCCTTGTCCCGTGCGGCTTTTTCCTCCGGAGTGCCTTTGGGCAGGGAGAAGCAGTCCATGATACGGTTGAAGGCGGCGGTGTCTTCGTCCACCAGCTTGAGCAGTTCATCTACAAGCGCCTGACCTTCTTCGGCCACGTCCGAAAACTCCTTCCAACGCGCATCCCAGCCACGTTTGTGGGCGCTCAGGTTGGCAACCATGGTGGCCAGGGCGGCGGCGAAGGCGCCCATGGCGGCACTTACGCTGCCACCGCCGGGGGCGGGGGATTCGGAGGCCGTTTCCCGCACAAAGGCGTCCAGCGTCAGGTCCACCAGGCCTTTTTTGTCATCGGCCATCATGTATTCAATGACTTTCTCCTTTGGGTTGAACGGTTTTAAATCGTCCAGGGACATGCTCTTGACGGCGATTTTCACAATTTCTTCCTCGCTGATGCCTAAGGAACGCTGCTGTTTTTCGAGGTAAAATTTGCCGGCCTCCATGAGCACCCGCTTGGGTACCAGGCCCACAATTTCCGCTCCGGTGACGCGCAGTCCGCGGGCGGCCGCCTTGTCGCTCACTTCTTCAAAGGCAACATGCAGGGGCGTGGCGTCTATGTCTGTGATGTTCATGGACACCTGCGCAATGCCGTATTCGTCTATGTACCAGCC
>DFFY01000018.1:850-5270 GCA_002371115.1 Bacteroidales bacterium UBA3764 | reverse complement strand
AATGAAGAACTTACCTATTTCAACCTCAAGCATATGGGATGGGTGACCACCAAGAGTTCCGACGCTTTCACCACCGACAGCGCCGCTTCCGGTACCGCCTATTCCTCCGGTTGCAAGACCTACAACGGCGCCGTCGGCATGGACGCTAAGAAACGCGCCCGTCCCAACATTCCGGAGCTGGTGGCGGGGTACGGCGTCATCTCCGGCGTCGTCTCCACGGACGACCTGAACGGTGCCACTCCCGCTGCCTTTTTCGCCCACCAGGAGCAGCGCGGCATGACCGACGAAATCTGGGCCGACCTCCCGGGAAGCGTCCTCAAGTACTTCGCCGCCGGCAGCAAAGAGGTCTTCGAAGCCCGTCCGCTGGAAACCCAAAAGGCTGTGAACAAGGTGTTTACGGTTGTGAATTCCCTGGATGATCCCAAGATTGCCGCGGCCGACCGCGCCGGCGTCCTGCCGCCCGCCGTGGAAACCGGCTATATCGTTAAGGGCCGCACGGACTTCCTGCCCCGCGCCACCCGCCAGGCCATCGAATTCCTTGACGAGCGCACCACCGGCGGCAAGGGCTTCTTCCTCATGGTGGAGGGCGCCCGGATCGACAAAGCCTGCCACGGCAACGATTTCCCCAGCGCCGTGAAGGAACTGCTGGACTTTGACAAAGCCATCGCCGAGGCCATCAAGTTTGCCGATGAAGACGGCAACACGCTGGTCGTCATATCGGCCGACCACGAAACCGGCGGCCTGGTGATCTGGAACGGAGAGCCCAAAAAGGGCAATGAGGAAGGCGTGTACATCAGCACCTGGCACACCGCCACGCCCGTTCCCATCTTCTCCTACGGCCCGCACGCCCAGGACTTCATGGGTGTTCAGGGCAACGAGCAGGTAGCCCAGAAGATTCTCAAACTCCTGCAAGTGAAATAACAACAGCCCATACTCCTTATGGAACTCACCAATTACCACCTGTCGCTTCTTGTCAACGGACTGCTGAATCTGGGGATGGGCCTCTATTTGGTGCGTGACCTGAGCCGTTATAAAGCCTTTCCGGCCTACCGGAGAACCCGTATCTGCTGCGCCGTGTGGATGATCGCCTTCTGCGTGGGGTATCTGCTGCATGCCACATTCCGGGCCCGGTTCAGTTGGCCGTCCCTGTCGTCGGCCCTCACGGCCACCTATTTCCATACGGGAGCCATCTGCTTCAGTTGGGGCTTCATTCCGCTGCTGGACCCGAAATACTTCAACCGCAGCCTGGTGATCCGGGACGCCGTCATTTACCTGGCGGGCCTGGTGTGCTACTGGACCGTCGCCCTCATCCGCAAGGACGCGCCGCTTTATACGGCCCTTTCCTTTACGCCGTTCTTCCTGTACGGCCTTTTCATCACCGTCAAGTTCTACCACGCCTACGGCCGCGTGAGCGAGCGGCTGGTGAAAATGGAAATCGGCACGGTGGGCAATTTTGTCCGCTGGCTGCAAATGTGCTGCGACCTGATGGTCATCTTCGGCATGGGCGGTGTGGTCATCACGGGTATTTCCCCCCTGGAAATCTGGCCTTACATCCTGCTGCTATGGTTCGGTGCCGCGGTGTACCTGTATCTCACCTTTTCGGTGGAAAAATTCGGAAGAACCCTGTTATGAAAGCGCGCGCCCTGCTCCTGACCGCCCTCCTGTCGGCCTTTCTGCTTCCCGCCTGCCGGAAAACGGACCGGCCGGAGGCTGTCCGCTACCACACCTACCTGAACAAAGTGAATCCGGACAGTCTCCTCCAGGAGGCCTATCTGTCGCGCAATTATGACCGGATTCTGGCCCTCGCCGGGGAATTACTGGACCAGGGGGCCATTTCGGAGATCAAGGCCTGCTATTGGAAAGGCTATGCCTACAACCGCCAGCGGCTCATGCGCATGGCCGAAATCCAGTGGACCCGCGCCGTTTCGCTGCCGGTCAAAAATGCCGAAGACCTGGATTATTACGCCCGCTCCGCCAACCGGCTCACGGGCCTGCTGTACCTGAAGTTCGATTATGAAAACTGCATCCGGCTGGGCCTCCAGGCCACGGCGCTGATGCAGCAGCGGCAATATACCGAAAACACGGACTATGCCAATATCCTGGCGTTCATGGGCAACTGCCAACTCCGGCTGGGCCAGCACGAAAAGGCCCGCGATTCGTATGTACAGGCCGATAAACTGTATCAGCGGCTCACGGCGGCGCCGGCCGATATCTCCGTTTTCACCGCTTCCGTGGTGGGGCTGGTAGCCATCAACGAAGCACATCTCCAAACCCGGGAATACGAGGATGCCTATGCCTGGACCCGGCGCCTGGAAGAGATGCTGGTGCTTTACCGCAGCCAGCCCCATACCGACGCCGCCTTCCTGGACAAGGAATGGGCCCGGCTGCACTACTACCGGGCATGCGCCCTGGAGGGGCTGGAAAAGCCCACCGAGGCCTACCGGGACTACCTTTCGGCCGAAACCACGGCCTATGCCAAAACGGGCGACGGCAAGATGGAAGCCAGCAAGTACCTCATCCTGGCCCGTCGCTGGGGCGAAGCGGCCGACAAACTGAGCGTGCTGGAAGACCAGAGTTCCCGCTACGACCTCCGCCCCACGCTGGACAACATCCAGAGCCTGATGGTTCCCAAGTTCCAGGCCAATTGGATGGCCGGCCGCACCAGGGAAGCCCTCGATGCGGCGCAGATGATCTGCGAGGCGCTGGATACGGCCATCGTGCGGGAGCGGCGCGATGCGGCCATGGATCTCTCCATGCAGTACGACCTTCGCCAAAAAGACGCCCAGGTGGCCCGGGAAACCGCCCGTCTGGCCCGCGGCCGCTTCCTGAACGTGCTGCTGTCGCTGGCTTTCCTGCTGCTTCTGGCCTTCCTGGTCATTTACTACCGGCAGCGGTCGGCCATGCGGCTGGAGCGTGCCTTCGAGCGGCTGGAAGAGGCCAACGAACAGGCCCGGGAGTCCTCGCGGATGAAGAGCGATTTCATCCAGCAGATTTCGCACGAAATCCGCACGCCGCTCAACATCCTGAACGGTTTTTCGCAGGTTCTGACTGCGCCGGGCATCCAACTGGACGATGACTCGCGCGAGGACATCAAAAGGCAGATGACGGCCAATACGGGTCGCATCACCGGACTCATCAACAAGATGCTGGAACTGTCCGACTCCAGCAGCCGGGCGGTGATTCCGCGCACACAGACGGTGTCGCCGCTGCAGATCGCCGCCATTGCCACCGATGCTTCCGGCGTCTCCACGTCGGAGTATGTGGTGCTGGACATGCAGATTACCCCGGCGGCCGAAAAGGTGGAACTGCTCACGGACAAGGCAGCCGCGGCGCGGGCGCTCACCCTGGTGATGGACAACGCCCGCAAATTCTCGGCCCCGGCCGAGGGCCCTGCCGAGGGAAGTGCCCCCAAGCGCGTTTCCCTGTATGTGGATGCCGACGCCCAGTGGGTCTCGTTCACCGTGGAAGACGACGGCATCGGCATTCCGGCCGACAAGGCGGAGTACATCTTCGGGGAATTCATCCAACTGGACAACTTCTATGACGGGGTGGGAATCGGCCTGCCCGTGGCGCGCTCGCTGGCCCGCCGCCTGGGCGGCAATCTGGTGCTGGACACCACTTACAAGGGCGGCGCCCGCTTCGTGTACACGCTGCCCGTCCAGCAGGTTGTGGAAGAACTGCAACTGTATCAGGACTAACGCTGTTCCTGCGACAGCTGGGCGTTCACGCTGCTTACGAGTTTCTCGAAAAGAATGGGTTTGGTGACAAAATCATTAGCGCCGGCATTGTAGGCGGCTACGATGTCGTCATTGGTGTTCAGGGCGCTGAGTACGATGACGGGGATGTGGGTGGTGAGGGGATTGGCCCTCAGGATGCGCAGCATCTCGAAGCCGTCCATCACGGGCATCATCAAATCCAGCAGGATAACATCGGCCTCAAAATGACGGAGGGCTTCCAGGGCCTCCAGGCCGTTGCAGGCTTCCATGACCTCCATGCCGAACGTTCCCAGCATCTTGTTCACCATGAGGCGGTTCACGGCGACGTCGTCCACGATGAGCACTTTGTGCTTATTCATCACCCTCCGGCCTCCGCTCCGGGTAGGCCCGCAGGGCCTGCAGGCTGTAACTGTTGAGCCACATCTTGGGGGTTAGCCCCGTCACCTTTTTGAACGTACTGTTGAAGGCCGATGCGCTCAGGAATCCGCAGGCGGCCGCCACGTCCTTCTGCTTGGCCTCGCGGTGATTCAGGAGATACTGTTCGGCATAGTCGATCCTGAGGGTGTTCAGCAGTTCCGGGAAGCCCTGATTGTAGGTGTTGTTCACCAGTTTGGACACATAGGTTTTGTTGGTGCCCATGCGCTTGGCCACATCTTCCAGGGTGAGGCTGGGCTGCAGGAACAGTTGCTGGTCGATCATGAGGC
>DFFY01000018.1:0-787 GCA_002371115.1 Bacteroidales bacterium UBA3764 | reverse complement strand
CTGGAACTGCGAAAGGAGGCTGTCGTCGTCCCAGGACTGCGCCACGCTTTGGAACAGGGAACTGGCCAGGGTGGGTTGCGTTGCGATGTCCGACTGCCAACTGTCCAGGTGCAGGTTTTCGCTGATGTGCGCCTGGATGCGCCGGAGGGCTTCCGTTTCGGCCTCGTCCACCAAATCCCCGATCTGGGCTTCCACAAAGTCTCCTTTCCCGGCGTCACTGAAATTGTAGCGCAAAAGGCGTCCTGCCTGCGCGCGGGTAAGCGACTTGGCACCGCAGAACAGCCCTACATAGCCGAAGAAGAAAAGGATCACGGCCATCAAGACGCTGAGGTACGGCATGTACGGTTCAAAATAGGGAATATAGGTGAGCGCGACGGTGGGGACAGACACGATACTTACGCACAATTGCAGTTCCAACGGCGTTGCGGGGCCTTTTCCAAAGAGGAAGCGACAAGTATGTACCAGCGGCTTGTTATGGAGGCGGAACACCACTATGATGAGGTACAGAATCAGGATGCCTGCCTCTGCGACCAGCGTCCACCAGTAGACCAGGTCCAGGATATGGCGTTCGTGCGCCATATCCTGCCCATAGTAGCGGCTCAGGATGCCCGTTGTCACTCCCGCGGTAAAAAGCGTCACGGGAATGATAATCCAGAGCAGGGAGGAATAATGCGGAATCCGTCCGGTGCGCAGACGCTCCAAAAACATAATGGAGAGCGGCAGGATAGCCGCTCCCGAAAGATAAATGAGGGGCTCCAGCGGGAACAGGTGATAGATGATCAGGTTC
>DFFY01000076.1:297-16830 GCA_002371115.1 Bacteroidales bacterium UBA3764 | reverse complement strand
AGCCGGACGGCGAGGTGCGCCTCAAATACACATATATTATAAAGTGTAACGAGGTAGTGAAAGACGAAAACGGTGAAGTCGTAGAACTGAAATGCACCTACGACCCGTCGCCGGAGTACCGTTCCGTCAAGGGTACCATCCACTGGGTGAGCGCCGCCCATGCCAAGGAGATGGAGGTTCGCAATTACGACAAACTCTTCACCCTGGCGGACATGTCCCAGGTCCCGGAGGACAAAGACTACAAGGACTTCCTGAATCCGGAATCCCTCATCATTGGCAAGGGCTGGGCGGAACCTGCCCTGCTGGAGGACGCCTCCGGCATTGCCGTGCAGTTCGAGCGCACCGGCTATTATATTGTGGACAAGGACTCCACGCCGGAGCACCCCGTCTTCAACAAGACCACGGCCCTCAAGGATTCTTACAAGCCGGAATAGCCACCTGGTCTCCCAATTCTTTAAGGAAGGCATCGGTATAGAAATCCATCCTTCCCATCAGACTTGCAAAGGTCATCTCTCCAAAATAGAGATGGCCTTTTGCTTCCATGAAATCTACCCTGACTTCGGGGAAACCGGCGGAGAGACGGGCGGCGGCGTCCAGCATTTGTTGTAGGGTTACAGGCCGGGGCAGGGAACAGCCGCCGTCCCGATAGTGCTCCGTGAAGACTGATGCCTCCGGCCTTGGCTTCCAGTCAAGGTCATAGACATTTACATAGACGCAGTCCTTGGTCCTTCCGTAGCAAGCCCAGATGCAATAGGGTTTTCCGTCAAAGCACCAGATTTTGTAATCTACAGGAACGGCGGAGCCGCTGTCCAGATAAGCCTCGGCCAGGATGCGGGGGGATATCCGGTTGTAATGCATTTCTCCGTGCCTGTAGCCGTATTTTTGGCCCAGCGCTGCATCCAGTTCCCTGTTTACGCGTTCCAGGTCCGTTCCCGGCTCGATTATGTGGGTGGAACCGCTGTCGTGATTGCATTTTAGGACAAACTTTTCGGGAAGGCTCCCGTATGGAATATCGGCCGATTTTTCCCATGTCCCGAGCAGCGGAACAAGCAAGTCCTGCAGGCCTTTTTCGGCTACATAGTCGCGTACTTTTATCTTGTCCGACAGGCGGGCCCATTCATCCATCGGCCCATAGCACATGAACCAGCGGATTTTTTCATTTATATCCTTTGGATGGCGTCCGGGCTTGAGAATGACTGCGGGATAATGGTCCAGCAGCCATCGGCGGACAGTGTGGTACAGGCGTTTTCGGAGGGTCATTTTCTACGGATTTTTTCAAGGGCGAAGTCCTTTTCTCCTGGGGTGAGGGCGAAGAACCAGGTGGTTATGACAACCAGCAGCGTTCCCCCTGCCAGGACTGCAATCAGGCGCCACCATCCTGCGGGAAGCGCAAGATAGATGCCCCATGTGCCGATAAGGGACAGAATGCCCACCGGCGCAACGCGCAGAAGCGTTTCCTTGAAGAACATGCCGATGGGGAAGCTGTATGTGCGGCTTCCTACTACAAGTTTCAGGATGTCGAGGAGCAGATAATCGGCCATCAGCACCAGATACATGCTTGCCGGGGGGCAGCCCACACGGAACAGCAGCCAGGTCACGGGGAATACCAGCACCGTAACGCAGGAGTACATGATGTAGAAGCGTTTGATATTGCCCTGGGCTTGGACGAAGGTGGACAGCGGATTGAACGAAATATCCAGCATCATGCATGCCAGACCCAGTTTTGTGAACAGGTCTGTCCCTTCTGGGACGAACTTGTCGCCAAGCCAAAGGTGGAGGATGGCATCGGCCTCGAAGAAAAACGGCAGGGAAAGAGTGAAGCCGATAAGGAAGGCGAACTTGACGCCCTTGCAGACAAGAAGACTGCTATGGGCTATGTTTCCGGAGGCGTAAGACTTGGTGATTTGCGGGTTTATGGCAACAATGACGTTGGCGATGAACTGTTTGACCATGTTTTCCGCATTCAAGGCCAGTCCTCGCATTGTGTTGAATACGACGCCGAAGAAATAGTTGACCAGCTGCGTCACTCCATGGGCGTTGAGGATGGCGATTCCCTGGCTGAGCCCGTTCCAGCCTGCAAAACCGAACATGGCGCCCACGTATTTGCGCTCCAGTTTGACGCCTGCCCTGCTTTCCGGGAAATGCGCGCGGCAATAGAGCGCGTATGCAGAGCGCACCGCAATGGCTACGACGAGCAGGAGAAGTCCGTAGAAGACCAGCCGGTCGAAGGGTGCGTGGAGAATGGCGATTGCCACTCCGAGTTTGAGAAGTCCCTCGGCCATGCCGATGACGGCGTAAACGCCCATCTTCTCATGTGCGAAAATGCTGGCGTTGAAAGGGATGCTGAGCAGGGAGACAAGGAATGTTCCCAGGGAGAACTGGAAGAGCCAAAGTGCGGCCTGGGTGCGTCCCGGGGGCAGATTCATCACGTTTTGTACATACCAGATGCCAAGCGGCTCCGCTACCAGCAGCACCGCTGCGCTTATAATCAGCAGGATGCCTTGTGCCGTGGCAAAGACTTTTCTCATCGCATCGGCATCCGACCTTGCCATTTCTACGGTTAGAAACCGGCTTATTGCTGTGGAAAGGGCGCTTGTGAGAAGCGACATCATGGATACGAAACTGCCAACTGTCTCATATACTCCGCGGTCCTCCGTGCCCAGGGCATTGAGGACTATCCTGGCAGTGAACAGGCTCACGAGCATAAGCACGAACATGCGCACATACAGTGCGATACTGTTGCGTGCAATCCTCCGGCTGCTTTCCGATATTCCGCCTTCCTGACTCATAAACGCAAAGATAGGCATTTTAAGATTCTTTTGTTAACTTTGTGCAGTGAAAAAAGTTATTTATACCGTCCTCACAGGAAATTACGACCGTCTGGAACAGCCAAAGGCCGTAGATTCCTCTTACGATTATGTCTGTTTTACGGACAAGGCAGGGAAGGACGGTGTATGGCAACTGCGGGAAATTCCTTACCAATCGGAAAGCCCCGTACTTCGCTCACGTTACGCCAAAATGCATCCGCACGTTCTTTTGCAGGAGTATGATTTTTCGGTCTTTATGGATGCGAATCTTCGCATTCTAAGCCCGGATTTCTACGACAAGGCGGCTGCGTTCACCGGCAATCTTGGCGTTCTGGAGCATCCTCAAAGGGACTGTGTGTATGAGGAACTTCGCTATTGCTACTTAAAGGAAAAGATAAATACATCCACGGCCCTTCGTCAAATTCGGCGGCTAAAGGACATGAATATGCCAAGGCACTACGGCCTTTATGAGTGCAATGTCCTTGCCCGTAGGCATAACGATCCGCAGATAGCAGCCTTGGACGAAAAGTGGTGGGAGTATCTACTTGCCTCTGGAGGGCTCAGGGACCAGCTTTGCTTCACTCCGGCCCTTTATTTGCTTGCTGTAAAGCCCGATCTTTTCCTCGGTCCCGGCCTCAATGCCCGCAATGTGCCGTTTATCGGCTATACGCTTCATCCATCGGCAAAAGCAGAAAGGATTCCGGGCAAACTTAACCTGGACAACCTTTGCTATAATCTCCGCCTCCTTTGGCACAAGTTTATGCTCTTATGGTTGAAGTAAGCATAGTCATTGTAAGCATGAACCGTCCGGACATCCTTTTCCCTTGTCTGGACAGCATCCGCAAAAATACAAGTGTTTCATACGAGACGCTGGTAGTGGCCTATCTTTACGCCCCTGATAAGCTTCAGTTGCTGCACGAAAACTACCCTTGGGTGAAGGTCATCGTCTCCAATGAAGTGAGGGGCTTCTCGGAAAACAACAACCTGGCTCTCAAGGAATCATCGGGCCGGTACTGCTTTGTGGTAAACGACGACACCCTGATGTATATGCCGGTTATTGACAGGCTGGTGGAAGATTTCGCTTCTCTGCCGCTTTCGGCCGCAGCTATATCGCCCTGCATCAATTTCCCTTCCGGAAAAGTCCAAACCTGCGGGCGCGCCCCATGGAGTGCCTGGCGCTATGTCCTGCATTATCTGCATCTGGTAGATGAGACCAAACCCACCCGCTGGAGCATGCAGAAGGGCGTTTTCCAAACCTGGACGCTTAACGGGGCGTGCTTCCTTGCAAGAAGGGAGGCTTTTGCCAAAGCCGGCTGGCTGGACGAGCGCTTCTTTTTCACCCCGGAGGATATCGCCCTCGGCCATAAGTTCAACAGTATGGGCCGCACTGTCTGGGTGGATGCTTCGGTTAATATCACGCACCTTGCCGGTGGCTCGGTGTCGATGATGGAAGCTGCGATAAAACCCGCCAGGGTGCGCGGGGCGCTGCTTTTCTATGGCGGCGGAAAATGGCTGAAAACCAATGCCTTGCGTCTTTTTGTCTGGTCCTTCGAGTTCATCAGGGCCTGCCGATATCGTTTTGTGAACCGTCCGGCAGGCAGCCGTGCCGACATAATGTACCGCACGGCCCTCAACGTCATGAAAACCGTTTTCTCCAAAGCGACGCCCAAGGAACTCTTTATCCGCTTCTCCCGCTCATGAAAAAAGTCCTTGTCATAGTAGTGACCTATAATGGCCGACAGTGGCTGGAGAGTTGCTTGTCCTCTGTCATTTCGAGCGGAGCCGAAGGCGCAGTCGAGAAATCTCTCTTTGTGGTGGACAACGACAGCACGGACGGCAGCGCGGACTACGTCGCCTCGCATTTCCCGCAGGCGCGTCTGGTGCGCAGCGCGGAGAACCTGGGCTTCTCCAAGGCCAACAACCTGGGCTTTGAATGGGCCCTGAAAAAGGACTACGACTACGTGTACCTCCTCAACCAGGATGCCTGGCTGGCCCCCGGCGCCCTGGAGGCCCTCGTTGCCGCCGCTGAAGCCCACCCGGACTACGCCGTCCTGAGCCCCCTCCAGTACCAGGACGGCTACCAGGCCTTCGACTCCCAATTTGCTAAACTATATCACGGTTCGGAGGAGGGTATGGGTTTCCAAACCGCCTCCGCTTCGCTCCGGCCCCTCCCAACTCGCAACGCTCCGTCTGACGACGTCGCGGCTGTGGGCCCCTCCCGTCCCGGGAGAGATTTTCCCCCTATAATCCCCGAGGGGATATCTGCCCTTGCGGGGCACGGCCGAGGGTGGCCATGGGTTTGGAAACCCACACCCTCCTCCGAACCTGATGGAGTAGTTGAGGTAAAGCGCATCATGGCGGCGCATTGGTTGGTGCCGGTGGGGGCGCTGAAGACCGTTGGGCCGTTCGAGGAGGAACTGTTTCCGCTCTACGGGCAGGACGACGACTGGTGCAACCGGGTGCGGTATCACGGGCTGAAGGTAGGGGTGGTGCCGGGTGCCAAGGCCGTGCACGACCGCGCGCAGCGGCAGGAGACCAAAGAGAAGGTGATTCGGCGGAACTACTATACCGGCTCGCTCATCCGCTTGTGCGACCCCAACCGTCCGCTGTGGGAGCGCTTCCTGTTTGTGTGCCTGTTCACCCTGGTAAAAAGCGTCAAATACGGCAGCCTGCTGCCCTTCAAGTACTTCCGTCAAATCTGCGGCCAGTTGCCGGTGGTCCGTCGGCACAGGGATTTCTCCATTCGCTGTTAAGGGATCTCACTTTTTCTTGCCTTTCTACTAATAAAGTGTTACCTTTGCGGGCTCTTTTGTGTGTATAGTAGAGAAGATTTGTATGATCATGAAAGATTTTGTGAAGGCAAGTGCAATCTTTGCCGTTTTTTGTCTCGCGTACGCGTGCGCGAAGAATCCCGTTCCGGAGCAGGCCGCGAAGGGGATGGATGTCATTGATCCTCAAAAGGTAGATGCGTATTATTCCTGCGCCAGCGTTTCCGTCCCGGCTGCTACGGAATCCGTTGCTGTTGTCTATACGGCCGCTAATGGCAGCACCGTCACCCGTCAGGTGGCTGTGACGCCCCAGGTGGCCCAGCCGGTGGGCGGAAAGGACGTGGAACCGTTCGGCACGGTAAAACTCCTCTTTGAGGCTCCCGTCACCACCAAAGTGAGTGTTTACTACACCGCTTCTCCTGCCACCAAGGCGGAGGAAGAAGGGGACCAGGTTTACCTTCTCACGGATTTTCCCGTGGACCAGATTATCTTTGGCGAGTTTGGCAAAACCCGTTATGTCCAGATGCCCTGGAGCTTTGGTTGGGCCAATAATGAGTTTACCAACTGGCAGAATGCGCCCGCTTACCCGGCGGATGTGGTAATGTACGACGAAGCGCACAACCACACCCTCCGTTACCGTTTTGCCTACGCTGGCGGCGTTGCCGGAGAAGGCTACTTCCTGGATGAGGCCTATACCATTGAGAATCACGTGGTAACGGGCTACAAGTATACCTACTGCGGCGGTTGCGGCAATTGCCCGTACTGCATGCCTTGGGGCTGCAGCTGCGGTTGCGGCACCACCAACAACCCGAACTTCAAGGCCTCCGGAGACACCACCGGCGGTAAGGAAGCGGAACTTCCGGAACTGCCGGAAGAGGTGGTGGAAGTGGCCCTGCCGGAGCCCGCTCCGTACAAGACGGAGGATATGGGCTTCGCCTATTACCATTCCAGCGGCGTGGTCATGTTTGACGACAGCTGGCCGCGGATGCCGGAAGAGAAAGGCGCCGGCGCATACGACTACGACTTCAATGACGTGGTGGTGGACTATGACCTGGAAGCCCGTACCGTCCCGGACGCCCTTCTGGAGTCGGAAGGCTGGCGCGAGCAGGTGAAGGTGGTCCTGCACCTGAGAGCTGTGGGCGGCGACAAGCCGGAGCGCGTGGGCCTGATTATGGAAGGCTTCGACCAGCAGTATGTATCCAGCATTGAAACTTATTGCACCCTGGACAGCTGGCAGAACCCGCACGGAGAACTTCCCGCCTGGGCCAAGCGCACCCTGCAGGAGAATTCCCTGCACGTGGAAACGGACCCGCTCCGTCCCATGATGGAAATCGGTGCCATCTTCCGCCTGCGGGAGAACATGGCCGGCAATGCGGAAGGGGAGTACACCTATGTGAACGGCAACTTCACCAACACCACCGTGTTTAATCCGGCCCTCAAGCTGTATGAGCCCTGGGGTGGCCCGCACACGGAACAGTACCGGGAGGAACTGGCCAATGTCACCGAGCCCACCACGCTGCCCAAGATGCAGCAGTGCAAGTATTACAACACCGTCCCCGGTTACGTGAATGTGTCCGGCGGCCTGTACACCTATACGGTCATCTACAACATGAAAGCCCGTGCTTCCATGAGCGCCGAGGAAAGCCAGAAGGCCCTCAAGAACATGGTGGATGCCGTGGTGAACACCACCCGGCAGAACTTCTACATCATTGCCAAGAACGGTGGCAGCTATGTGCCGGTGGGCCTGAAGGGCTACAAACCCGCGGAGGTGGCCATCAAGGGCTTCCCCAATGGATACAAGGCCCTCTACGACAACGCCGTGGCGGCCGATGGCAGCCAGCTCAGCGCTTCCACGCCTTATATGAGCCAGGACGGCCACGTATGGGCGTTCAAGTGCCCGGTGCTCACGCATCACGTTTGGGAAAAGATGTATTTCTCCCGGGCCTATCCCCAGTATGAAGGCTGGGTGCGCAGCCGTGGTGCGGAAAACATTGACTGGTACAAAGAGCAGGTGGACAGCCTGTACCTGACCTGCCCGTGGTAATCGGCCTGTATGGAGTTCTACACACTCAACCGCTTCCTGTATTTAAAGTACTACGTGATGGTGCTTTATTACCAGCTTATGGAATATCCCCTGCTGGCAAGGATTGCGGCCATTATGATAACCTTGTGTGTACTCTTCATTCTTATTCTGATTGTCCGCAACGTTATTGTCACGCAGATGGCGAACTACCGGCAGCGCAAGATAAACCGGGCCCGTGCGCGGTATTATGAGCCCATGAAGGCCATCGCGCTGAATCCGGAAATGCTGGATACGGCCGATATCGTCCAGCAACTGGACCTGCCCGTCCGGCACAACGCCCTGGCGGCGATGAGCCAGTACATGGTTCCGGTGTTCCTGGAACTGTATCGGGAAATAGGCGAAAGCCCGAACATGACCAACTGGCGCCGCCTGCAGCAGGCCTTCAAGATGCCCGACTATTTTGACCGTCAAATCCGGTCCCGTACCATGCGGGATCGGATTATGGCGTTCAAGAACATTGCCGATATCAACGCAGACCTCAAGGAGGCCGTGGCCTCCCGCTATCTGTATGCCAAGGACGCCAAACTCAAGATGAACGCCCGTTTCCATGTGGGCCGGTTTGGCACGACGTACCCGTTCAAGGTGCTGGAAGAAGACACCAACCTGGTGTTTACGGAGGAGATGATGGTGAAATACCACAACCTGCTAGTGTATCGTTCCAAGAACAACCTGCCCATGCCCAACTTTGTGCAATGGTGCAACCGGTCGCCGGTGAACGAGGACCTGCGGGAATTTGCGGTGAATGAAATCCGTCTTTTCCGCCAGCGGGAAGACTGCGCGGACCTGCTGAACATGCTCAAGTCCACGCACGACGAACGTTTTGCCTGTGCGCTTATCCGTGCGCTGGGTGCCTTGGAGTATTACGTTGCGGAAGACGAATTCCGCCGCCGTTTCCCTGCGGCTTCCCTCAGGGAACGCAATGTCATCTGCGAGGCGCTGGGAACCATGCATTCCGGTTTGCCGGAAGTGGTTCCGTTCCTGGAGAATGCTTACCTGCTGGTGACGGACGTCGTCTCCGGCATGACCATCCTCCGCGTGCTGTACAATTACGGCCCCGAAGGCCGTGAGGCGTTCAATCGGCTGAAACAGCGCTCTACCCAGGACTATCTGTTCCTGTTCAAGCATATCGAAAGTCCCCTGATTAAAAGTGAACGCTATGCCTGAGTGGTTAATCAATACTTTCGATGGCTTTGTCCTGCTGTATTCCGCCATGCTTATCGCCAGCTATATCTGGATGGTGCTGGCAGCAGCAGGGCGTCACCATCACCGGAAAACCTACCACGACGAGGATTATACCATAGACGAGATGCGCAAATCCCCGTATACGCCGTTCGTGTCCATTGTGGCACCGGCCTACAACGAGGAAAAGACCATCATCACCAACGTGGAGTCGCTGCTGAGCCTGGACTATCCGGACTATGAGGTCATCATTGTGAACGACGGCTCCAAGGACAGCACCCTGCAACTGCTCATGGAACGTTTCCAGCTGGTGAAGGTGCCGTACGCCTATGTGGAGAAAATCAAGACCAAGCCGTTCCGCGGCGTGTACAAGACCACGTCGGACAACCCTGTATACCAGCGTCTGACGGTGGTGGACAAGGTGAACGGCGGCACCAAGGCGGACGCCTCCAACGCCGGCATCAATGTGGTGAGCAGCAAATACTTCGTGTGTACGGACGTGGACTGCATCCTGGACAAATACGCCTTGTACCGGGTGGTGTGGGGCACCATGTGCTCCGGTCGCCGCGTCATTGCCGTGAGCGCCACCATGCGCATGTCCAACGGCTGCGAGGTAAAGAACGGGCAGATGGTACAGGTGAATCCGCCCCACAGCCCCATCCCGCTGTTCCAGGAACTGGAATATACCCGTTCGTTCCTGGTGGGTAAAACGGCTTTTTCCTCCATCAACGCCTTGCAGAACGTGTCCGGCGGCTTCGGCCTCTTCGACACGGAAGTGGCCATCAAGGCCGGTGGGTACGACGGCGACTCCTTTGCGGAGGACATGGACATTATCTGCCGAATGGTGCGGTATATGTGCGATTCGGGGGAGGACTACCAGATTGTACAAATCCCGGAGACCTGCTGCTGGACGGAGGGCCCTTCCTCGGTGAAGGTGCTCATGCGCCAGCGCATCCGCTGGGCCCGCGGCCTGCTGCAAATCTTCACGGTGCACCGGGACATGCTTTGGAACAGGAACTACCGGCAGTTCGGCGGCTTTACCATGCCGTATGTGTTTATCTTCGAGTTCCTTGCGCCCATCATCGAGGCCACGGGTTATCTGGTCCTGCTGTCCCTCTTCTTCCGGGGGGAGGTGAATGTGGTGACCATGCTCGTTGTGTTCTTCGCCATTTACAGTTTTGCACAGCTGCTCACCATGTGCATCATCAGCATGGACATTTATATCGGATCCGGTTTCAAGCGGAAGCTCGACTATATCTGGTTTGCTATCGCTTCTATGCTGGAACCCATTTTCTATCACCCCATTCTGGTGTTTGCGGCCATTCGTGGGTATATTAAACAGATTTTTGGCGCCCAGATGGTGTGGGGCAATATGGTGCGCAAGGGCGTGAATCAGCAGGACGCCAAGAAAAAAGGAGGGAAGCATGCGTAGAACCGTTCCCATCCTGTTGGTCCTGTTGCTGTTAGCCTGGGCGGCGCCCGTGACATCGGCGCAGTCGTCGGTGGCGTCCGTGCTCATGGGAAACCGGATGCTTCCCGGCGAGTACGAGGACCAGGTGACGGCCCTTTTCTCCCAGCACCGCTGGGCCAAGGGCAAGGAACTGCTGGACCAGGCGCTGGAACTGTATCCGGACCAGCCCAACCTGCAATATCTGTGCGGGCGCTACTGGTGGAATGCCAAAAATTACAACAAGGCCCGCTACCACCTGGTAAAGGCCTGCACCTTGCAGTACAACCACACGGAAGCCAAGACGCTCCTGATCAATGTGGAGGAAATCACCGGCAACTATTCCAGCGCCATCTGCTATGTGAACGAGCTGCTGGAGGTGAATCCCTACTGGAAAGGCCTGTGGCTCAGGAAGGTGGGCTTGTACAAGAAACAGGGAAATTTTGACGAAGCCAACGCCCTCCTGACGCGTCTGGAGCAAATTTATCCCAACGACGCCTCCATCTCGTCGGACCGCTACGAAATCCTGGAGTCCAGCTACCAGCAGGCCCGCCGCGCTGGAGACCTGGCCGCCGCCGAGCAGGCGCTGGAGCAGATGGTGAAGCTGAATCCCTATGACCCTGACTATCAGTTGGCCTACACCAACATCCTCATTCAGAACGGCCGCCTGAACGACGCCCTGGACAACCTGACGGCGGCGCTCAACTTCAACCCTGGCAACGTGCCCATCATCCGCAAGACCACGGACATCCTCATGGAGACCGGCCGAAACATGGGTGCGCTGGCGCTGGTACGCGGCCAGCTGGCCCAGCATCCGTCGGCGGAACTGCAGGCGCTCTACAACCGGCTGCTGGAAGTATCGGCCCGGATGGAAAACGAGGCCGATGTTTATCACCTGTACACACGTGTGTATGCGCAAAACCACAGCATGGAGTCCTTGCAGTACCTGCTGGGTGAATCCATGCGGCGCGGCTATTATGACGATGCCCTCCTGTACATTGATGAGATGCGCAAGCGTGTGGGCGGCGACAACCCCCGGCTGGCCATGACCGAATACGATGTCCTGCAGCGCATGGGGCACGAGGACGGAGCCAACAAGGTGCTGGAACGCAGTTTTTCCCGCTACCCGGGTGTATATGACATCAACCTGGCGTACTGCCGCATGCAAATGGCCGTGGCGGCGAGTCTGATGGCCGACGGTTCCTACGGGCAGGCCATCGCCCCGCTGGAAACGGTGCGCCGCCGCTGCGTGGAGGAAGAACTGCGTCATTCCGCCATCCGCCGGCTGGCCCTGTGCTACCGGGAGATTGGCGACTATGGCAAGGCGGCGGCCTGCCTGAAGGAGCGTATGCGCTTTGACCCGGCGGCGCGCGTGTCACAGGAATACGCTTCCTTGCTGGCCAAGGAAAACAAGCCGTTGGATGCGCTGGCCGTCCTTTCCGAGAGCCTGGAAGAACCCCGGGATAGCGTTTCCCGCAAGTTGCTGGTGGCGGCGTACGAAGAAATCGCCATTCCTTATATCCGTACCGCCATGGAGCAGGGAGCGCAACCGCGTGCCCTTTCCGTGAGCGAGTCGCTCCTGAAGTGGAGTCCGGCCAATTACTGGGCGCTCCGCTATGCCTGTTCTGCAGCCCAAGAGCCGGAACCGTATGTGGATGCCGGCTTGGAGGCCTATCCGGAAGACGCCTGGTTCCTGCGCCGCAAGGCCATGCTGGTCTCTGACCACGGGGATCATGAAACGGCCCTGGTCAGCCTGAAAGCCCTGCTGAAGGAATATCCCGCCGACGGGGAACTCAAGAAAAGCACGGCTGCAGTGGCCGCCCGCCAAGGGGAACGGCTGCGCAAGGAAAAGAAATGGGACGCCGCCGGCGCTGTGCTGGATTCGGCCCTGGTTCTTACGCCGGCCGATGCAGACCTCCGCTTTGCCCGCGGCCTGGTGTACGAGAAACAGCGTCAGTGGGATTCCGCTTACGTGTACCAGAGCGCGTATAAGCCCTCGGAGGTGGAGAGGGCGGCGTTTGTCTCCCGGATGCGCGCCCTGAAGAACCGCAGTTTCCATAACAGCGCCAGTGCGGGGTATGAATGGTTCCGCCGCACGGACGGCACCTCCCTCACCGGCATTTTCCGCGCTTCCTACAGGCACAGCTGGGCCAAGGATGCCGTAAGCGGGAGCATCGGCTATACCGGACGCGACGCTTCCTGGGACAGCGAAAGTGAGACCTATACGTCGGCAGGCGGCAGGGGACTCCAGTTCCGCCTGCAATACAGCCACAACTTCAACTCTAAACTGAGCCTGTCGGCCGGTGCCGGCTATGCCACGGCGTATTTTTCCAAATGGAGTGCCGAGGCTGCCGCTACCCTGCATCTGCCCAAGTCCTGGGAGCTGGAAGCCGGTGTCCAGTACCGGATGCTGCGGGACCAGGGCCATCTGGTGGGCGTCCCCGTCTCCGTGGCGCATTCCATGGAACATTTTTACCTGGGCGGCAAAGTGACGCTGGGCAGTATGCACAGCCGTTTTTACGCCAACGGCCTGCTCAAGGCGCGCTTCTTTCCCTATGCTGGCGGCCGCCATTTCGTAGAACTCCAGGGAGGAGGCGGTACGGCGCCGGAGCTCGATTATATCGACAGTTATTATACGGGAGGCGTATATAATAAGTTCAATACCTTTGTGGCGTTGTCCGGAAACTGGCTGGCGACAGAGAACCTGGCCCTGTCCGGCGGACTCACCTGGAACACCCTATATGGGCAGTACGGGACCGTACGCTACACCAATATGATGATCGTCCATGTGCAGATTACTGTCTCTTTTTAGCGCATTGCTGCTCCTGATAAGCGCCTGCGCTTCTTCCGGCGGGGAGAAGAGCGCCATTCGCTATTACATCCATCCCGAAGCAGTCCGTCAGGCAGACGGCAAGGCGGCGGAGTATCTGTGGAAGCATTTACAGGTGCGCGGAAAGGGGCTTCTGACCGCTGTGCCCGGAGAAGGCGTGGTGGAAGTGTCGCTTCATGTCGGGGACGATTTTGACGGAGACTACAAGGTAGAATACACGGAGCACGGCTATAAACTGGCGGCCCGCGACCAGCGCACCATGATTTGGCTGTCGTATCAGTTCATCAAGCACCTGGGTGCGGCCAATCCGGCCATTTCCGTGGACGATTTGCCGCCCTGCATTTTTCCGCAGCAGGATACCGTGGCTACGTTCCCCTTCGAATATCGGGACCTGTACATGCCCAGCAACCAGAACGAGGACATGACTTATCTGCTGGGCCTGCACAACCTGGAGATGGACTGGGGCATTTGGGGCCATCAGATGGCCCGTGTACTGGGCTCCAACGGCGACAAGTCCTTCGGCTACCAGAACATGGAGCCGGAACTCTTCGCCCGTACGGCAGGCATGGTACACAAGGACCAGTTCTGCTTCTCGTCGGACCGTCTGCTGGAACTTACGGAGCAGTTTATCCTGGACCAGTACGGCGACGGCAGGGAAGTGGGCTGGCCCATTACCATCGGCCCCAACGACAACGGCATTGTGTGCGAATGCCGCCGTTGTCAGACGCTGGGCAATACCCGCACCAACGCCACGCCGGCGGTGACGGCCTTCATCGAAAAGCTGGCCCGGCGCTTCCCGGGGCACCGTTTTTTCCTGCCGGCCTATGCTACCACGCAGGCCTTTCCGCCGCATCCGCTGCCGGAAAATGTGGGCGTTTTCCTGAGCGCCATCGACTATCCCCGAACCTGGAATCAGCAAGGCGCCAAGCCTTTTCTGGACAAGTTGGAAAACTGGAAAAAGTACACTTCTACCATATATATATGGGACTATGTGTGTAACTTTGACGACTACCTGTCCCCGTATCCCATCCTGTATGTGATGCAGCAGCGCTTGCAGGAATACCTGCGCCGCGGGGTGAAGGGCGTCTTCCTCAACGGAAGCGGCTATTTCTATTCCACGGTACAGGAGTGCTATTCCTTTGTGCTGGCAGACTTGCTGGCCAACCCGTACGCCAACGTGGACAAGTTGGTTCAGGAGTATTTTTCCGATGCCATGCCGCATGTGGGCGGCTTCTTTGCCAAGGTCATCCTGTCCATGGAAAAGCATGCGGCGCGTTCCGGGAAGGAATTGCCGCTGTATGGTGGCATGGACGAGGCCCTGCAAAGCTATCTGTTCGAGAAGGAATTCCGCGAGTATTATGCCTATTTCAAGGGGTTAGCCAACATGAACATGACCCATCGCGAGCGGGTTATCTTTGACAAGACGCGTCAGGCGGTGTCGTTCTCGCTGCTGGAGATGGTCCGCCTGCACGGCCTGGACCCCAAGACCGGTTACCTGGACGGCGAGGGAAATGTGAAGGCCGATGTGCTGCAGGCGCTGGAGGACCTGAAAATGATTACGCCGGAAGACGACATTTACCTGCTCTCCAGCAACGAAAACGCCTCCACGGACCACATGGACCGGGTGAACGAGAGCGGTGTGTACCTGGCCGACTATGAGAACGAGGCGGAAATCTGGCTGTCCAACAAATGGTGGGAGGCCGACGTTCTGCTCGGGAAACCGCTCACGGTGCATACACAAGGGCATACGGAGACCACCCGTGTGCTTACGGACGGGGTAATCGGTATTTCCCAGAACTATCACTGGGGCTGGCAGATTTATCCGCAGCAGGACCTGGTGATTGAACTTCCGCCGGAAGAACTGAACAAGGCCCACGGCATCTCCATCGCCTTCCTCAACTGCGAACGGCACCGGATGACCCCGCCCAAGTCCGTCCAGTTGTGGGTGGACGGCGTCCTTGTCTCCGACATTCACCGGGAAGGTCTTGCCGATGGCTACGACGAGGGAGAGAAGGTCATTTTCCGGGGCAGCGTGTCCGTTCCTTCCTATGCCCGGCAGGTGGAAGTCCGTTTTGAACCGTCCAGCTCGGCCCTGCTGGCACTGGACGAAATTTTTATGCGCAAATGAGGACCGTAAAACTTCTATCGACCCTGTGTGTGTTGCTGGCCCTCTCCGCCTGCAAGCAGCAGGTGGAGTTTACCACCATGGACATCCAGGACCCGGTGCGCCACTATTATCCCATCCAGCAGGGACAGGAACTGCTGGTGGCGGTGCGCCTGACCAACAGCGGAAAAGTCCCGTTGATTATCAAGGATGTACAGCCCTCCTGCGGCTGCATTGTCATGGATGGCCGCAAAACGCTCATGGTGCCGCCGAACCGTTTTGTCTATGTCACGCTCCGCTACGACAGCCGGAAAAACGTGGGCAAGGTGGACCATGCCATCCGTTTCTGGGGCAATATTGCACCTGACGGAATGGCGGAAATGCGCTTCGACGTGAATGTGGTGCCGGAGGCGGGCGTGCACAGGGATTACGAGCAACTGGTGAGCCAGGACCGCTCCCTGGGCACGGCGCTCAAGGATTTGGTGCGCGGAGGCTCAACTGACACGGGCATGGGCTATTATGTGGACCAGTAGTCCGGGTATAAAATTTGTAATATCGGCTCAAGATAGTTATCTTTGTAAGATTTAAGTTACTGACAAAATGGCAATAGCAGATATTCTCAAGAAAATCTTCGGCAGCAAGAGTGACCGGGACATGAAGGTAATCCGTCCGGTCCTGAACCAGATTCTTGCCATCTATCCGGAGATAGACAGCCTTTCCAATGATGAGCTCCGTGCGCACAGCCAGGCGCTGAAGGACAAAATTGCTGCGGTGGAGAAGCCCTTCGAGGACCGCATCGCGGAAATCAAGCTGGAGATGGAAAAAGACATCCCCGTGGAGGAAAAGGAAGCGCTGGCTACGGAAAGCGACAAACTCGTCAAAGACGAAGATACCGCCATCGAGGAAATCCTGAACCAGCTCCTGCCGGAGGCCTACGCCATTGTGAAGAGCACCGCCCGCCGCTTCGCCCAGAACGAGTCCGTGGAGGTGACGGCTTCCGAGTTCGATAAACTCCTGGCCGCCCAGGGCCGCGACTTTGTGGAGATCCAGGGCGACAAAGCCATCTGGCACAACCACTGGGTGGCCGGCGGCAATGAGATTACCTGGGACATGGTGCATTATGACGTCCAGCTCATCGGCGGCATTGTCCTCAATGGCGGCGTCAAAACCAACAAGGAGCAGCGCGGCATGATTGCGGAAATGGCCACCGGTGAAGGTAAAACCCTGGTTGCCACGCTGCCCGTGTTCCTGAACGCCCTCGCCGGCAAAGGCGTGCACGTGGTCACCGTGAACGACTACCTGTCCAAGCGTGACT
>DFFY01000076.1:0-238 GCA_002371115.1 Bacteroidales bacterium UBA3764 | reverse complement strand
GTGACTCCGAGTGGATGGGCCCGCTGTACATGTTCCATGGCCTGTCCGTGGACTGTATAGACAAGCACCAGCCCAACTCCGCCGCCCGCAAGGCCGCGTACGACTGCGACATCACCTTTGGCACCAATAACGAGTTCGGTTTTGACTACCTGCGTGACAACATGTGCTCGCGCATGACGGACCTGGTGCAGCGCAAGCACCATTACGCCATTGTGGACGAGGTGGACTCCGTGCTCAT
>DFFY01000083.1:34689-34981 GCA_002371115.1 Bacteroidales bacterium UBA3764 | reverse complement strand
AAAAGTTCGTGCAGCTGAACAAGGATTACAAGGAATTGCAGCCCATCATTGCCGCCGGTCTGGAATACAAACGGCTGGTGGATGAGCTTGCGCAGGCCAAGGACATTCTCATGAACGAGAAGGACGATGACCTCAAGGAAATGGCCAAGGAGGAGATTGCCCAGATTGAGCCCCAACTTCCGGACATGGAACAGAACATCAAACTGCTCCTGATTCCGGCAGACCCGGACGACAGCAAGAACGCCATGGTGGAAATCCGTGGCGGCACCGGCGGCGACGAAGCCGCCATCTT
>DFFY01000083.1:0-34630 GCA_002371115.1 Bacteroidales bacterium UBA3764 | reverse complement strand
GCCGGCGACCTTTTCCGCATGTACCAGCACTTTGCGGAGCGCCGCGGCTGGAAGCTGGAAGTGAGCGACCAGGCTCCCGGCACCTCCGGTGGTTTCAAGCAAATTGTGTTTAAGCTTTCCAGCAGCACCGACGGCGTGTACGGCATCATGAAATATGAGTCTGGCGTGCACCGCGTGCAGCGTGTCCCCCAGACGGAAACCCAGGGCCGCATCCAAACCTCGGCCGCTTCCGTGGCCGTTTTCCCGGAGGCCGGTGAGTTTGACATCGAACTGAATCCTGCCGATATCCGCAAGGACCTCTTCTGCGCATCGGGTCCCGGCGGACAGGGCGTGAACACCACCTACAGTGCCGTGCGCCTCACCCACATTCCTTCCGGCATTGTGGTGCAGTGCCAGGAGGAACGCTCCCAGCTCAAGAACCTGGACCGCGCTATGGAGGAGCTCCGTACCCGTCTGTACAACATGGAGCACCAGAAATACCTGGACGGCATTGCCGCCAAGCGCAAAACCATGGTGAGCACCGGAGACCGCAGCGCCAAAATCCGTACCTACAACTATCCGCAGGGCCGTGTGACGGACCACCGCATTGGCTGGAGCATGTACAACCTGCCCGTATTCATGGACGGTGACATCCAGGAGTGCATTGACCAGCTGCAGATTGCAGAAAACGCAGAACGCCTGAAAGAGGCAGGGGAGGAAGCATAATGGCACGCAATCCGGAACTACTCAAGGCGCTGGGCCGTCACACCGAGTACAGCCAGAATTACGCCCCCGAGGTGTTGGAAACCTTCGAGAACCAGCACCAGGGCAATGACTATTGGGTGCGTTTCA
Source organism: Bacteroidales bacterium UBA3764 (assembly GCA_002371115.1). Lineage (GTDB taxonomy): Bacteria > Bacteroidota > Bacteroidia > Bacteroidales > UBA932 > Cryptobacteroides. Next base: position 33,799 of record DFFY01000083.1, on the reverse strand, counting down.
ACTGCCCGGAATTCACCACGCTGTGCCCCATCACGGGCCAGCCGGACTTCGCGGAAATCCGCATCAGTTATGTGCCGGATGTGAAGATGGTGGAGTCCAAGAGCCTGAAACTGTATCTGTTCAGTTTCCGCAGTCACGGAGACTTCCATGAGGACTGCGTGAACACCATCATGAAGGACCTCATCAAACTGATGGATCCCAAATACATTGAGGTGACGGGTTTCTTCACGCCCCGCGGCGGCATCTCCATTTATCCGTATGCCAATTACGGCCGTCCGGGCACCAAGTGGGAAAAGTTGGCCTGGGAGCGCCTCTCCGGGCACGAATAATTATTGTTTGGGCGTTAAGGCCAGGGTAATACGGGCCTGTGCGCAGCGTTTTCCCGCAACGGAGAGTTGCGCTTCGCACACATACAGGCTCCCTTTGGATTCTATGAGCCGGGCGGTGATTTCGCAGTCATCGCCCGGTTTTACTGTTTCCCGGAACTTGACGGCATCCAGGCCGCGGTAAAGAATCAGGTGCTCTTGGAGAGCATCGATAAAGAGCGTGAAGCAGGCCTGGGCCATGATTTCACACAGGATAACGCCCGGGACGATGGGATTTCCGGGGAAATGCCCTTCACAGAAAAAGGGTTTTTCCGGAATGGTATAATGGGCATGGGACAGCCCGTCTTCTCCCAGCTCCGCCCGGTCCAGCAGCAACATGGGCTCCCGGTGGGGAAGAATGGCTTTTATGTCTTCGCGGTTCATCCTTTAAACGGTCTGAAGGCTACGCAGGCATTGTGCCCGCCGAAGCCGAAGGAGTTGGAAAGGCCCAGCGTAAGCGGGGTTTTTACGGCTACGTTGGGGGTGTAGTCCAGGTCGCATTCCGGGTCTGGCGTATCCAGGTTGATGGTAGGAGGGCAACGATGCCCTCCTTCAGGGCCAGGATGGTGGCGATGGCCTCTGCCGCGCCGGCGGCGCCGAACATATGGCCGGTCATAGATTTGGTGGAGGAAATGTGGGCCTTGTAGGCATAGTCTCCCAGTGCCAGCTTGCAGGCGATGGTTTCCGCCACGTCGTTCAGGTGCGTGCCGGTTCCGTGTGCATTGATGTACAGGTTGTCCTTGGAAGGGTCGAATCCGGCCTCTGCAAGGGCATCTTTGATGGACTGGGACTGGGTGCTGCCGTCCGGGCGGGGTGCGGTGGCGTGGAAAGCGTCGCAGGTGTTCCCGTACCCCACCATCTCACCATAAATGGTGGCGCCGCGTTCCTGCGCATGCTCCAGGGATTCCAGGATGAGTACGGCTGCCCCGTCACCCATCACAAACCCCTGCCGGTTGGCATTGAAGGGGAGGGAGGAATACTTGGGATCCGTCGCGCGCGTAAGGGCCTTGGCGTTGAAGAAACCGGCCACGCCCAGCGGAATGGTGGCGTGCTCGCTGCCGCCGGCAATGATGGCATCCGCGTAGCCATGACGGACGGCGCGGAACGCTTCACCGATACAGTGGGAAGAGGTGGCGCAGGCCGTGACGATATCCAGGCAAGGCCCCTCCGCATGGTGCTTGATGGCAATGTGCCCGGCGGCGATGTTGGATATCATGGTAGCGATGAACAGCGGTGAAATCCACTTGCCGGTGGGGTCCTCCATCATTTTCATGGTTTCGCGGTACTGCACCTCGAAGCCGCCGATTCCGGAGCCTACATATACGCCCAGGCGGAACGGGTCGATATTGGCATTATCTCCTTCTGCGTGCAGCCCTGCCTGCTGCATGGCCTGCCAGGCGGCCGCCATGGCATACAGGGTGAAATTGTCCTGCTTGCGGATGAAGGGCTTGTCCATGCCGAATTTTTCACCGTCGAAGTTTTTCACTTTTCCGGCAAAGGTAACAGGCATGTCCTTGAATTCCTCTACGTAGTCAATACCACAGACGCCGTTCTTCAGATTGGTCCAGAAGGTATCTACATCCTGTCCTACGGACGAAATGATGCCCATCCCGGTTATCACAACTCTCTTGGGATCCATAATTATATGAGTGCTTGGGCATGGGCGAGTGCTTTTTCTGCACCCTCCATGATGTCGTTAACTATACTTGCCGCGCTTTGGCATTGTTTGAGCATGCCGGCCACTTCTCCGGCAAGGAAGCTGCCGCCGGCGAGGTCTCCGTCAAAGACCGCTTTGCGCAGGGAGCCGGTACCGAAGGCGCGGATTTCTTCGGGGGCTGCTTGCCGGGCCTCCATTTTGGCAAATTGCTTGGTGAAGGGCGTCTTGAGGCTGCGAACGGCGTCTCCCAGGCTTTTGCCGGTGACCATGGTGCTTACGTCGGAGGCTTTGATAAGGCGTTCCTTGTACACCGGGTGTACGCAGCATTCATCGGCCACCAGGAAACGGGTTCCCACCTGTACGCCGCAAGCTCCCAGCATAAAGGCGGCGGCGGCTCCGCGGCCGTCTGCGATACCGCCGGCGGCCAGCACGGGAATGTGCACGGCGTCAACCACTTGCGGCACCAGAGCCATGGTGTGGGTGTCGCCTACATGCCCGCCGGATTCGGCCCCTTCTGCAATAACGGCCGTTGCGCCCAGCTGTTCCATCTTGATGGCATAGGCCACGGAGGCGACAACGGGAATGACGCGGATGCCGGCGCCCAGCCAGCGTTCCATGTACGGAGCAGGGGAGCCGGCGCCGGTTGTGACGATGGTGACGCCCTCTTCCACTACCAAATCGGCAATCTCCGCAGCGTTAGGAGCCGCCAGCATAAGGTTGACGCCAAAGGGTTTATGGGTGAGTTCACGGGCTTTGCGAATCTCTGCGCGGACGGCTTCCGTTCCGGCGTTGATGGACGAAATGAGCCCCAGGCCACCGGCATTGGAGACGGCGGCCGCCAGGCGGGCATCGGCAATCCAGGCCATGCCTCCCTGGAAGATGGGCTTTTCAATGCCCAGAATGTCACAAATTTGGCTTCGTATCATAAATAGCCTGCAAAGATACGAAAATTATTTCTTTTTGTTGCGGCGCGCGCGGCGCTCGCGTACGCGGTAGGCGCTTTCCACCACCAGCTGGTCCTGATAGCACCCGCGGGCGGCCAGCATGTTGCAGAGGAAGACGATGAGCGGGAAGATGACCGTCCAGCTGAAGACCGGGCCTTCAAAACTGAAGTACATCCAGGCCAGCCAAGCCTGCATGCCCAGCGCCACGATGCCGGAAAGAACGGCCAGGCGCATTTGCAGGATGCGGGATTTATAGACCACCAGCGCCAAGGCGACCATGGCGGTGAGAATGCCCAGCAGGATGCCGAAATAGGGCTTTTGCAGCTGCCAGTAGGATACCCTGAGCATCCCGTCCGGGTCTGTTACCGTGTAGGCGGTGCTGAAACACAGGGCTGCCAGCAGGCCTGCAGAAATGAGCAGATATAAAGTTTGTATTCTTTGCCACATAGTATAAATCTTTTGGATTTGCGAAGATAGTCAATTTTTTTTTAGCACATGACAAAATTTGAAAATATTATCTTAACTTGTTGATTTTCAAGTAATTATATTTGTAAAAGACCTCGATTTTTCGTAACTTTAAGGTATATAACTTCCACATTATTACCATGTTACGAAACACCAAGGTCTCGCACAAAAGTAGTGAAATTTTCCCAGTAATCCTACCGATATTCAAGTCTTCTATGAATCTTGCCCACATCAAATGCCTTTCCATGCTGCTCGGAGCGCTCTGCACCGTGCAGACGGTCTGCCTGTCAAAACTGGCAGCGGCGTTTGACAACAAGACCTCCAGGGAGTCAAGCTTCCGGCGCATCCAGCGCTTCATGGCGCAGATGGTCCTGGACCTGGATGCCGTAGCCAGGTACCTGAAGTCGCGCATCCCGTTCGACGGACCATACACACTTACAATGGACCGCACGAACTGGAAGTTCGGAGAGGTGAATATCAACGTGTTAGTACTGGGCATAGCGTATGATCATATGTCGTTCCCAATCCTGTTCAGGCTCCTGCCCAAACGCGGGAACTCCAACTGCAAGGAGCGAATCAATATCATGGAGCGGTTCATTCGATTGTTTGGACGCGACAGCATCAAATGTCTGGTCGCAGACAGGGAGTTCGTCGGTAACGAATGGTTCAAATGGCTTAACGACAGTGCTATCCAATACCATATCCGCATCCGCGACAACTTCTGGGTGGAAGATCCCAGAACAGGTAGAAAGATACGTGCGCAGCATATCTTCGTCAATCTCAAACACGGGGAAGAACGCATCCTGTACCGTATCTATCGTGTCTGCGGAGAGCTCTGCTATCTGGCCGGTGCTGTCATCAAGGACAAGACCGGAAAGCCCGAGCCTCAGATTCTCGTTTCCTTCTGCCGCCCGGAGGAAGCCCTCCCGGCTTACAAGGAAAGATGGACCATTGAAACGATGTTCAAGGGCCTGAAATCCAGCGGGTTCAATATTGAGGATACGCATATGATTCATATCAATCGTATTGAGCAACTCTTCGGGGTTGTCATTATAGCTTACACCTGGGCCTACCTGGTTGGCATTGCCGCCAATCTCAAAGTCAAGGCCATCAGGATACTCAACAATGGGAGGCGTGCCATCAGCCTTGTCAAGTACGGTCTGAACTTCATCGCAGACTCCCTCCTCAATCCGGTCAGACCAACTAAAATCAATGTGTTTGATTTTTTGTCATGTACTTAGAATTTTTTTGAGTATATTTGTATTCCTATGGAATAATACTAATTCAATGAATACTATGAAACCTACATTACTTGTACTTGCAGCTGGAATGGGCAGCCGTTACGGCGGTCTCAAACAGATGGACGGGCTGGGCCCCCATGGAGAAACCATCATCGATTATAGCATTCACGATGCCGTGGAAGCCGGATTCGGCAAGGTGGTCTATATTGTCCGCGAGTCCTTCAAGGACCAGATGGAAGCTGCCGTCAAGGAAAAATACGCCGGCGTAAAAACCGTTGACGGAGAGCCCCTGCAGTTCGTCTTCGTCACCCAGGAGCTGAACAAGATTCCCGCTCCTTTCACCGTGCCGGAAGAGCGCGTAAAGCCTTGGGGAACCGCCCACGCCGTGCTCATGGCCGCAGACGTAATCCAGGAGCCGTTCGCCGTCATCAACGGTGACGACTTCTACGGCAAGGAGTCCTTCAAGATTCTGGGCGATTGGTGCCGCAAACACGCCGGCACGGAAGGCCAGTACTGCATTGTGGGCTTTGAACTGGAGAACACCCTCAGCGAGAACGGCAGCGTGTCCCGCGGCATCTGTTCTTATGACAAGGACGGTAACCTGACGGATATTGCCGAGCACCTGGAAATTGCCCGTGAGGGAGACGGAAAGGTCTATGGCAACAACTCCGTGAACGGAGAAAACCATGTGAAACTGGATGCCAAAGCCCTCTGCTCCATGAACATGTGGGGCTTTACCCCGGACTATTTTGCCAAGAGCGCAGAGATTTTCAAGACCTTCCTTGCGGATCACATCACCGAGCCCAAGAAAGAATACTACATTCCGTATGCCGTGGATGTGATTGTCAAGTCCGGTAAGGGCGCCTGCGAGGTGCTGTCCACTCCTTCACATTGGTTCGGTGTCACCTATAAGGAGGACCGCCCCGGTGTCGTGGCCAAGTTTGCGGAACTGGTTCAGAAGGGTATTTATCCCAGCCCGTTGTATTGATATGCAGTTCTTTGCCAGAAAGGTCAATAATTACAGCCTGTATGCCTCTCACGCCTGGTATGTGCCGGGCGTGAAGGGCATGTTCGGCCTGCTGGGCTGGTTTCTGCTCGGGAACCTTCTGGGCGGTGTTGTGGAGGCTGTCTTTGGCGCTTTCGTCCCCCAGGACGTGGTGCAGAAATATGCCATGCTGGTGGTCTATCCGCTGTCGTTTGTCCCGGCCATGATCTACGCCGGTCAGCAGAGCCAGCGCAACAGTCTGTTCGAGACCGGCTATAAGCTGAGTTCCAGTCATTTCGGCCCGTTTAAAGCCTGGCAGGCGGTCCTTATTACCATCGGTCTGTCCTTTGCCACCATGATTGTCGCAGACCTGCCCAATTACTGCAACTTCAAGCTTACCACGCTCACGCCCGGCATGCAGTCCTTCTATGACCTCATCGTGAATCTGATGAAGCAGCTTACTGCCGGCCCTTTCTGGAGCAGTTTCCTGCTGGTGGCCGTCTTTGCTCCTGTCTTTGAGGAGTGGCTGTGCCGGGGCATGGTGCTGCGTGGTCTGCTCACCCGGATGAAACCCGCATGGGCCATAGTGGTGAGCGCCCTTTTCTTCGCCCTCATCCACATGAATCCCTGGCAGGCGCTGAATGCCTTCATCATCGGTGTGGTCATGGGATATGTTTACTACAAGACGGGTAGTCTGTGGTTTACCATGCTCATCCATTTTGTGAACAACGGAACTTCCGTCATCCTCTCTCAGGTTCCTTCCCTGCAGGAGGCGGATTTCTGGATAGACATGATGCCACTGGGGACTTATGCCCTCGTGTATGCGGGCGGGCTGGCGCTGTTCTGCGCCTGTATCTGGGCGTTCAGCCGTATCCCGTTGGAACAGAAACGGGGAAATATCGACACTGTTATCCTGTAAGTTTATGGAAGAGGAAGCCCCTATCAAGAAAGACCGCTGGGCCTGGCTCAAACGCAGCGACCACAATTACCTTTTGCCCTTTGTCATCGTGGTAACAACCGTGGTGGCCTTGTGGCTCCTGTTTTTTGCCCATAACAGCGTTCTCAACTGGATCCGGGCCAGCGTGGAGGTAAAAGCGCAGGAAAAGGAAATGGCCCGCCTCCAGAGCGAGATAGACGCCATGGAGCATGAGATAGACGCCCTGCGCAACAACCGCGATTCCCTGGAATCTTTCGCGCGTGACACCTACCACTTCGCCTCTCCCGGGGACGACGTTTATATCCTGGAATAACCCTTCTTCCTGGTCGGCCGCCTTCCCTGCCCGTTGCCAGGTCTTTCATTCTGCCCGGCGGGCGTCCCATCGGCCACGGGCACACTCTCCCGCACGCTTTGGGCCGATTTTGAGCGCCTGGTGAAGCGATAGCATAAGCCCCCGCACAAAAGACGTCGTTCTTGTGCGGGGGCTTGTGCTATGAAACGGGAGAGGATTTATCCTATTCCCTGAACATTCAACCTACTCGTCTTTTTTAGGAATCTTTGAGCCAAGCACGTAGAAGAGCGTCATAATCAAAGTGACAATACGGCTTTTAGCACCCGTTTTTGTCCTTTGTCAGTTCGTGGTGAGTATAATAATATTTTGGAGTAGGCCAAAATATTTCACTACCATGCATTCCAGATGCGTGAAAAGGGGATTGTGCCAGAATATTTTTTCATACTCTTTTTTCTCGGAAATCTTCTATGCATTTTGCAGAAAAGAGTGAGTGATTTATGGATACGAAACAAAAAAGACATCAGGAATATCGTTCCTGGAAAAAAGGGTATTATCATTTGTGTACGGACGGATGGAAAGAGGGGCAAATCTTTCAAAATCCGGAACAATCCAGAATTGGCGTAGCGGCCATTGCTTTAGCCTCGTTGAAATACGATGTGGTTATCTATGCCTATGAGTTGATGCCCAATCACTTACACATTGTCCTGAGCGCCACAGGAAGTGTTTGTGTCGATATTTTTGGCTTCCTGAAACAGCGGCTCAATCTTATGTTAGGCCAGGACGGTTGCCGACAACTGTCTCGGGAATACGACTTCAAGCTGATTCCTATCGACACGCCCGAAGCCTTGCGGCGGAACATCCTTTACTTGGCCCGAAATCCTTATGAGAAGGGCTTTTGTCTTCCCGGCGCACACCTGTGGGGAAGCAGTTATCTTATCTTCAACCAATTCGTGAATATCATTCGGGGCACACCTGTGGGGCAGATGAGTACACGTGAGGTCCGGCGCCTGACCGGCAGCCGGGAAACCTTTCCTCCACAGTGGGAGATTCATCCCGCGCTGGGGATTCTGCCTGCCAGTTTCGTGAATGTTGAAAAGGTACTTAGTCTTTTCCGCTCTCCCAAAGAGTACATGACACGCCTGGTGAAAGACTACGAATCGTATGTCTCCATTTCCAATGCGCTGGAGGAGGAAATGTCATTCTCTCAGGAGGAAGTGCAAGATGTAATGTTCCAGACAGCAAGAAGAATGTTCCCGGATAAGAGTTATAGCAAACTGACCGAGCAGGACAAATGTCGCCTGGCGGTGGAATTACACAATCGTTACCGCATCCCGGTGAAAGACTTGAGCACGCGGTTGCGCATTCCTGAGCATATCATAACGCAGTCGCTCAATTCCAAGGATGTCGGGAGAAACAGAGCCCTTGCGTAGCACGCTCCCGCCACGGGCACACCCTCCCGCACGCTTTGGGCCGATTTTGAGCGCCCGGTGAAGCGATAGCATAAGCCCCCGCACAAAAGACGTCGTTCTTGTGCGGGGGCTTGTGCTATGCGGAAAGGCTATCCCAGTCGCTGGGCGACAAAGGCCATACGGCGGGCAAATTCCGCCCGGCCGATAAAGGAGAGGATGGCGGCGATGCCCAGGCCGCTGGCGGCACCGGTGAGGGCCAGGCGAAGGGTGTTCATCACCTTGCCCATGGGCCACTCCCTGCCTTTGATGTATTCTTCCAGCACGCCTTCCAGTACGGGCGTATCGATGGCACCCTTGTACTCCTGGCAGATGTAGCGGCAGACCTCCTGGCAGAGGGCGGCGTTGTCCGCGTTCCAGAACTTGTCCGCATCCTTGGCCAGGAAGGGAGCGGTGGCGGCATCGTCATACACCTTGGCGCGCGGATCCACGGGACGGTTCGGGTCCACAGGCTTGGTGGGCAGACCGGCGCCGGCCTTGATACCAAACGCCTCAAACTGCTCGGGTGCCACAAAGAGATATGCGGCGATGTCCCAGAAATCGGCCACAAACGTGCCGCGCTCCTTTACCAACTCCACCACGGCTTCCACGTACTCACGCGTGAAGATGTGGTTGGTGAAATCGGCCCCAAAACCTTCAAACTGCGCACCGGCGGTGAGGGCGTTGCAAGGGCAGTCCACCACCTTGATGCCGTGGCTTTCCAGCACGGGAATGAAGCATTCCGTCAGTTCCTGCGTGGTTTTCTTGCGCAGGTATTCCTTGTTGTACCACTTGGCCTTGTCCGGGTTGAACTTGGCACCGGCCTTTTGCACCTTGTCCAGCGAGAAAGCCTGCACCAGTTCCGGCAGGGTGAACAGTTCGCGGTCGTCGCCGGGATTCCAGCCCAGCATGGCCAGCAGGTTTACGAAGGCCTCCGGGAAATAGCCGTCCTCGCGGTAGCCGTGGGACATTTCCCCGGTCTCCGGGTTTTTCCAGGCCAGCGGGAACACCGGGAAGCCCAGTTTGTCACCGTCCCGTTTGGACAGTTTTCCGTTGCCGACAGGCTTCAGGAGCAGCGACAGGTGTGCAAAGCGCGGCATGGTGTCCGTCCAGCCGAAGGCCTCGTACAGCAGGTAGTGAAGGGGCAACGACGGCAGCCATTCCTCGCCGCGGATTACCTCCGTGATTTCCATCAGGTGGTCGTCCACAATATTGGCCAGGTGATAGGTAGGGAGTTCATCGGCCCGTTTCCAGAGCACTTTGTCGTCCAGGGTGTCCGTATTCACTTCCACGTGGCCGCGGATGAGGTCGTCCATCTTTACAATGCGGCCCAGGGGCATCTTGAAGCGGATGGTCCAGTCCGTGGTGGTTTCCAGGAGGCGCTTCACTTCGTCTTCCGGCAGCGTGAGGGAGTTGCGCAGGCTGCCACGGGTAGCGGCATTGTACATGAAGGTGTCCTTGGCAGCTTCCGCAGCGGCGCGGCGCTCGTTCAGTTCATCGGCAGAGTCAAAGGCGTAATAGGCCCAGCCGGCGGCTACCAGCTGCTCCGCATACTGCCGGTAAATGGGCCGGCGCTGGCTTTGGCGGTACGGGGCATGCGGATGCTTGGCGGATGCGGTTTCCACCACCTTGCCGTTCTCGTCCACACCCTCGTCCGGGATAATCCCGCACCAGTTCAGGGCTTCAATGATATACTGTTCCGCCCCGGGCACAAAGCGGTGGGAGTCCGTATCCTCTATACGGATAATGAAATCACCGCCCTTCTGCTTGGCATACAGGTAATTGTACAGGGCCGTACGCACACCGCCCATGTGCAACGGGCCGGTGGGAGACGGAGCGAATCTGACGCGCGTTCTTCTTTCCATAATTCTAGCAATTGAAGTGCAAAGATAATGATTTTTTCCTACCTTTGCGCTGTGACAGGCAATGTTCATATTATGGGTATCCTCAATCTCACGCAGGATTCCTTCTATGCCGGCAGCCGCACCGCAGCGACGGATGCCCTTTCGCGGGCGCAGCAAATGTGGGCCGATGGTGCTACGGTAGTGGACCTGGGTGCCTGCTCCACCCGTCCCGGCGCGCCCCAGCCCTCCCTGGAGGAGGAATGGGCCCGCCTGGAACCGGCGTTACGGGAGATGGCAGGCAACTGCCTCCCGGGGACATGTGCACCCCCGCACATGGGTAGGGGGAGGGGCCCGTTGGATGTCCGTTCGCAAAGCGGACGAGACAGACAATGGGAGGGGCCGGAGAGAGCGAAGCGAACGGAGTTCCCCGGGAGACAGTTGCCTGCCATCTCCATCGACACCTACCGGAGCGAGATTGTGCGGCGGGCGTATGAGGTCATTGGCCCATTCATGGTAAACGACATCAGTGCCGGGCAGTTGGATCCGGACATGCTCCCCACGGTAGGGCGGCTGGGCCTGCCGTATGTGGCCATGCACATGCGCGGAACGCCGGAAACCATGCAGCAATTCACGGACTATCAGGACCTTGTGGTCGATATCAAATCCTATTTCCGGGACTTTGCGCTGAAGGCAGCCGATGCCGGCATAGCCGACTGGCTGCTGGACCCGGGCTTCGGCTTTTCTAAAACCCTGGAACAGAACTGGGAGTTATTGCGCCGGCTGGAGGAATTGCAGGAGCTGCATCGGCCCATATTGGTGGGTGTATCCCGTAAAAGCATGATATACAAAGCGTTGGGCATCACTCCCGAAGAAGCGCTGCCTGTAACCCAGGTCGTTCAATATGCCGCCCTGGAACGGGGCGCCCGCTGGCTCCGCGTGCACGACGTAGCGGAAGCCGTCCGCACCGCGTCCATAGCCCAGCGGTTGGGATAGTCCTTCCGCATAGCACAAGCCCCCGCACAAGAACGACGTCTTTTGTGCGGGGGCTTATGCTATCGCTTCACCAGGCGCTCAATATCGGCCCAAAACGTGCGGGAGAGTGTGCTCGTGGCCGAGGGGAATGCGGGATGATGGAGGGCCGATGGCCCCTTCTGGCGCTACGTCTAGTGCTTGCGGCGGATGGCGGGGATGTTCTCCAGGTCGGCCTTCTTCTCGCCGGGGGCGATGCACAGGACCGGTTTCTTCTCCGAGGCAAAGTTGAAGTATTTGGCGTTGTCGGAGTTGTTGTAGCCAATCTTGATGGTGTCGGCCATTCCCGGCAGGGAAACTTCCTCGCCGTGGGCTGGCGTTTCCCACTCGAAGGCCTCGTCAATGATGACCAGGTTTCCGAGGTCCTTGTTCAGGCCCAGGCCGCCCAGGTCCATGGAGAAGCCCGTGACGATGGCGGTAATGCGAACCTTGTCGCCGAACTCCGGGTCGTTGTCCCAGATGATACCCTTCTTGAAGTGGTTGGCGGTGCCCGTGTAGTGGGAAATCATGTCGTCAATCTTCTCCAGGTCGCTCATCTTTGCGCCGTGCTCGTTGTTGCCGGTGGTGATGTTCACCAGTACGTTTTTGGCGGTTTTAAGGTCGAAGTCGTTCAGGAGGGGACTCTCGAAGGCGCCTTTTACGGCCTGGTCCAGGCGGTCGGGGCCGGTGCCTTCGCCGCTGCCCATGAGGGCCATGCCGGAATTGCGCATCATCTTGCACACATCCTGGAAGTCCACGTTGATGTAGCCGGGGCAGCTGATGACCTCGATGATGCCGCGGACGGCGGTGGCCAGCACTTCATCGGCCTTGGGGAAGGCTTCCTGAATGAGGGTATCGCCAAAGAACTGGTACAGTTTCTCGTTGTTGATGATGAGGAGGGCGTCCACGTTCTTCTCCAGTTCATGGATGCCGTCCACCGCTTTGGACTGGCTCTCGTTGCCCTCGTTCTTGAAGGGGATGGTGACCACGGCCACAGTGAGGATGCCGCGCTCCTTGGCCATCTTGGCAATGACAGGGGAGGCGCCTGTTCCGGTTCCGCCACCCATGCCGGCGGTGATGAAGAGCATCTGCGTGCCACAGTCCAGGACCTTCCGGGCAATCTCGTCCTGGGCTTCCAGGGCGGCATTGCGGCCGGCGGTGGGATCCGTGCCGGCGCCCAGTCCGTTCTGGCCCAGCTGAATCTTCACCGGGACCTCACTGGTCTGCAGGGCCTGGGCATCGGTGTTGCAGACAATAAAACTGCATCCCTGGATGTTCTGGCGGTACATGTAGTTCACGGCATTGCAGCCGCCGCCGCCCACGCCCACCACTTTGATGATGGCGTTCTCGCTGGTCCAGTCGTTGGGGACAATGTTGGTGTCTAAATCGTACATCATGGCTTATTCCTCCTTGTTGGCTTCGTCATAGACTTTCAGGGCAGTTTTCTCCACCTTGCTCCAGAAGATGGACAGGAATCCGGTGCCTTCCTTCTTGGCCACCTTCACCTTCTTTACCTTGGGCTCCGGCTTGGGCTTTTCCTTGACTTCCGGCTCCACCGGCGTGCCGAATTCCTCCGGTGCGAAGAGCATGTCGTCGGGAACGGTGGGCGTCTCGTTGGTCACCTCCACTTCCACCATTTCTTCCTCGGCGGGCTCCTCCGGTTTCTCCGGCTTGGTCACGCAATCCGGCAGGTGGTCTTCCTTGGCCGCCAGCACCATGCCAATAGCCGATGTGGCCGACGTGGAATACACGCCGCTGCCCACGGAGGCGGAGAACATATAGCGGGGGTAGCCTTTGCGGACCTCATAGCCGGACATGTCCTTGATGAGCGGAATAAAGTTGGCCAGTTCCGCACCGCCGCCGGTAATCACCAGGCCGCTGCGCAGGGAATTCTGCAGGCCGCTTTCCTGGATGTAATAGAGGATGGCGTTTACGATTTCACGGCAACGGCAGTCGATGATTTCGGAAATATAGCGTACCGGAACTTCCTTGAACGGCGGTTCCAGGCGGATTTGCAGGACTTTCTCGCTCAACGAGGCCAGTTTGGCGGGCATGCAGGCGCCAAAGCGCTTCTTGATTTTCTCCGCCAGGTCCTCGGAGATGGAACATTCCGTGCGGATGTCGTTGGTAATGACTTTCCCGGCAAAGGGAATGGAAGCGTAATAGCGCATGATACCGCCGTGATAAATGGACACGGAGGTTACGCCGGCACCTACATCCACCAGGGCCACGCCGCCGGCCATCTCGTCCTCGGTAAGGACGGCGCGGGCCACCACTTCCGGCAAAAAGTATTTCTTGGCGATGGCAATGTCCAGCTGGTTGAAAATTTTGTCTAAGGCGGTGGTTGCGCTGCGGTTGCCCACGAACACCTTGAAGTTGCCCTCCAGGGAGGCACTCAGGGTGCCCACCACTTCGCTTTCCACCAGTTGGATTTCGTCGTCGATGGAGAAGGACTGGGCCACGGCACCGTACATGATCTGACGCTCCGGATTGGACAGGGGATAGGTCTCCAGGGCGATGGATTTGAGGCTGTCCACCTCTTCCGTGGAGATGTAGTCATCTGCATTGGTGCGTTCGATACGGGCCGATGCCGTCACTTGGGCCACCTCACTGCGGGGCATGCCCACCACCACCTGCAGAATCTGGATCATGAGCTCCTGCTCCGCTTCATGGATGGCTTCCTTGAGGCGTTTGGCCGCCTTCATGGGATTGGCGATGAGGCTGGTACGGATGCCCTCCGACGGGGTCTCCTTGTAGTAAACAATCTGGATGTCCTCGCCGTTCACGCGCGCGACGCACAAGCCGAACTTCGAGGTCCCCAGGTCAATCGAGGCAATGTATTTCTCTTCCATATTGCGTTTTGTATTATTTTCTGCAAACCAGTTGTTTCCGGTGGCGTACGTCCACCTGCGTGTACCAGCCAGGTTCCTTGGAGGGTGCTACGCTCTCGTAATACGCTGCCATGAGTTCCAGCTTCTCCCTTACCCGTGTGGGGGCGCCGAACAGGAAGCGTTCCTTCCCTTCGCGGGGAATAAGTACCAGGTCCCCGTCCCTGTTGATGGTAATCTGGCTGATATTCTTTTCCCAGATGGTGCCGTGAATCATGTTCACCATGCCCAGTATCTGCTGCAGCCAGGCCACGTCCTTTGCGTCTGTTAGCGGGCCTTTGTATCCCTTGGGAACGTGGACGGGCAAATGGCCGTCCACTACCGGCACCTGTACGCTGCCCCGTGCCTGGAGCGGGAACAGAAAGCCTTCCGCGTCCGAATAATAGCCGTTCTGCCCGTCCTGGAAGCGCACAACCGGTTGGCGCTGACTCAGGGAAACGTGCAGGATGCCGTCATCCGTCAGCCAGGCCTCGCAGTCCCGTACGGCGCTGTGTGCGCAAATAATATGCTCAATGCGGTCCAGGTTCACGCTGTCCAGCGGCAGGCCGGCATAGGCCCTGTACTCATTCTCCAGCCAGTTTTCAATGTCTTCCCGCGTGACAAAGCGACGCTCCAGGCTGTCTGTGACAAACACCTCCAGCGTGCCTTTCCCTTGGCAGGTGCGGCTACGCAACTCCTTTCTGGACAAGCTGGTGGACAGCATCCAGACCAAGATACAAGTTACAACAAGCAGCAGGCCAAGGCCTCGTCGCGCAATGGGTTTCATAGGCGTTTGTTCAACAATTCAGTAATGGGCTCGATAAAGCGGTCCACGTTACCGGCACCGAAAGTTACCAATACATCCAGGGGCTCCTCGGAGAGGTAGTCCATGAGCTGCTCCTTCTTGATGAGCACCTTCTCCGGAGCGGTCACATCCTTGAAGATAATCTCGGAAGTGACGCCGGGAATGGGCTCCTCGCGGGCCGGATAAATGTCCAGCAGGATGAGCTTGTCCACCAGCGAGAGGGAAGCGGCGAATTCGGCCGCAAAATCGCGGGTACGGGTGTACAGGTGCGGCTGGAAAATGGCCGTAATCTTGCGTCCGGGGAACATGTTCCGGATAGAGGTGATGGCGCTGGAAAGCTCCGCCGGATGATGGGCGTAGTCATCGACATAGGACAGTTTGGGGCTGTTCACATGCACTTCCAGGCGGCGTTTGACGCCCTCGAAGCAGGCGATGGCGGCCTTTACGGCTTCCGGGCCGATGCCATAGCAGAGGGCCACGGCGGCCGCAGCCACGCTGTTCTCGCAGTTCACCCAGCCCGGGGCACCCACCTGGAAGCCTTCGATGACACCGTCCGGTGTATGCAGGTCGTAGTGGAAACAGCCGCAGGCGTCCGCTTGGGCGTTCATCGGATAAAAATCGGCCGAGGTATCCGTATAGTGGTAGGTATAGACCTTGGCTTTGGTGTCGGCCGGGCCCACGGGAATGCCTTTTTTGGCGATGAGGATGCCGCTGATTTGCGAGGCAAAGGCCTTGAAGGCTTCCACCACGTGTGCATAGTCGCCGTAAATGTCCAGGTGGTCGGCGTCCACGGCAGTGATGACGGCGATTTCCGGGAAAAGCTGGAGGAAGGAACGGTCGAACTCATCGGCCTCCGCCACGATGGTGGGATTCTCCGACATGAGCAGGTTGGTGCCGTAGTTGCGGGAGATGCCGCCCAGGAAGGCGCTGCAGCCTTCACCGCTGTGGGTGAGGATGTGGGCGATGAGGGTGGAGGTGGTGGTTTTGCCGTGTGTGCCGGCGACGGCCAGGCAGCGCTGTCCCTTGGCCACTTCGCCCAGGGTACGGGAGCGCTTGAGCACGAGGTAGCCCTCTTCGCGGGCCTTCACCAGCTCGCCCAGGTCGGCGGGAACAGCGGGGGTATATACCACCAGCGTCTCGTTCTTGTCTTCCGGAAGCAGTTCCGGCTGGTCCTGATAGTGCACGTCGATGCCCTCTCTCTCCAGTGCGAAGGTGAGGTCGGAGGGGGTGCGGTCATACCCGGCCACGTTGTAGCCCTTGAACTTGTAGTAGCGGGCCAGTGCACTCATGCCGATGCCGCCTATCCCGATAAAATATACGTTTTTCATTTATAAAACCTTGTTCTTAAATTCAGCCTCATCACATAAGCCCGCAGGCTTACGCTCTAACATACCCCTTTATTATATTCTTATTTTATTACCTTATATATTTCGTCACAAATGATTTGTGATGCGTTGGTCAATGCCATTGCAAGGGCATTTTTCTCCAATTGTTGTATCCGGTCGGGGGACTGGAGGAGGGCGAGGGCGGTGGGGAGAAGTTCGTCAATGGCTTCGCTGTCTTTCACCAGCAGGGCGGCGCCCTTGCGCACCAAGGCCATGGCGTTGTGCGTCTGGTGGTCTTCGGCTACGTTGGGGGAAGGGACAAAGATGGTAGCCTTGCCCATGGCGCAGAGCTCGCTCACCGTACTGGCACCGCTGCGGGAAATCACCACGTCCGCGGCGGCATAGGCCAGGTCCATGCGGGCAATGAAGTCGTAGGCCGTGATGCCCTTCACGTCCGGATGGGCGGCCATGAAGGCGTCCGTCTCTTTCTTGTAGTATTTGCCGCACTGCCAAATCACTTCCACGTTTTCTCCGCCGGGGCAGCCGTCCTGAATCCAGTGTCTCATGGAGCGGTTCAGGGTACCGCTACCCAAGGAGCCGCCCACCACAAAGATGTGCTGTTTGGACGGGTCCAGGTGATAGAATTCCATGGCTTCCGCCTTCATGGCGGGCGTCGCGGGCTGCGACACGGCGGTGCGGATGGGATTCCCGGACATCACCAGCTTTTCCTTGGGGAAAAACTGTTCCATGCCTTCGTAGGCCACGCAGATGGACTGCACGCGGCCGCCCAGCAGTTTGTTGGTAAGGCCGGCAAAGCCGTTTTGTTCCTGAATCACTGCAGGGACATGCATGCCCGTCGCCGCCCAGAGCAGGGGAGCGCTGGCAAAACCGCCCACGCCCACGGCCACATCCGGCTTGAATTCCTTGACGATGGCCTTGGCGCGTCGTACGCTGTCCAGCACGCGGAACGGAACCGTGAGGTTGTTCAGGATGTTTTTCAGCGAAAGCTGGCGCTGCATGCCCACCATGGGCAGGCCCACGATGCGGTAGCCTTCGGCCGGTACCTTTTCCATTTCCATTTTTCCTTCCGCCCCAACAAAAAGGATTTCCGTCTCCGGATTCAGTTCTTTCAGTTTATTGGCGATGGAAACGGCCGGGAAGATGTGTCCTCCCGTGCCTCCTCCGCTGATGATGGCTCTGATGGGTTTGTACTGCATTATTCTTCTACGGTTGAGTCTTGTGTCCAGTCGTTATGATGTTCAATCAGGGGTGCGGCTTCGGCTTCGCGGCGGGCCATGTTCTCACGGGCGTCCTTGGAAATGGACAGCAGGATGCCGAACACCACGGCGAATACCAGGAACGCATTGGTCCCGTGGCTTACCAGGGGCAGGGTCTGCCCGGTCTGGGGCACCAGCGGCAGGTGAACGTTCACCGCCATATGCATGAAGGCCTGCCCGGTTACCAGGATGATGAGGCCCGTGATAATTACCTTGTCATAGTATCGGTCGCATTCCTTGGCAACCATGGTGCCGCGCGCCAGCAGGCTGAAGTACAGGATGATGAGGATGGTGGCCCCCCAGATGCCCGTTTCTTCCACGATAAAACTGAACATATAGTCGCCGAAGATGACGGGAACCTGGTACTTCTGCGTGCTGTTGCCAATGCCTTTTCCCCAGAATCCGCCTTCCTTGATGGCCAGCAGGGCACCCACGGGCTGGTCCAGTTTTCCGCGGGCCGTCCGCCACTCCAGCGATTCCCGCTTGGAGCCCATGAGCTGTTTCATGGTGGCATCATCGTCCTGGGTGATACGGCCGATGGCCGTGCCGATACGGCTCTCCTTCAGGATGCCGGCTTTATAGGCCCCGAACATGATGGCGATGCCGGCGACGCCCACCAGCACCACATAGCCGATGTCGCGTGCATCGATTCCGCCCACCAGAATCATGAGCACCATGATGATGCCGATGAAAAGGGCGCTGGAGTTGGAGCCCATCATCACCATGAGGGTGGTCAGGAGCACCGGCAAATAGATATAGGTAACCTTCTGCCACAGCGGTTGCTGCAGGAAGGCGAGCTTCTCGAATTTGTCTGAAAGGATGCCCGCCCATTTGAATTCGCCGTTCTTGAAGGTGTCCAGGGCCCAGCCCAGGTACATAATCATGAACAGTTTTACGAACTCGTACACGTGCACTTGTTTACCGGCGACAATGAGAATACGCCGGGCACCGTTGATTTCTCCGGCGCGCACGATGCCCAGGTTCAGGTTGAGCACCAGGACCACCAGGATGCCGAAGCTGACGGCAAAGCCGAACATGGACAGCTTCCTGTACCATTCCACGCGCCCGAAGTAATAGAGGCCGAAGATGAGGACAAAGCCTACAGCCACCACCTTGAGCTGGTCCACCATGATGCTCACGCGGTCGCTCCCCGTGTCGTTTGCCAGGCGCGGGGTGCTGGAGAACACCGAAATCACGGAGATGAGCATGAGAAACAGGGCGATCAGGAGAATCACCTTGTCTCCGCTGAACCGGTCCATGAAACTGGTCAGATGTCCAAGGAAGCTGTCTTTCTTCTTTTCTTCTTCGGCTACCATAAATACTTACAGGTTGCGGACGGCAGCCTTGAACTGCTCGCCCCGGTCTTCGTAGTTTTTGAACAGGTCGAAGCTGGCGCAGCACGGGCTCAGGAGCACGACGTCGCCGGCTTTGGCCAGGGCCGCCGCCTTCTCCACGGCCTCTTTGGCGCTGAGGGCGTCCACAAGGGTGCCCACCATCCCTTCAAAGGCCGCGTGGATTTTGGCGTTGTCCACGCCAAGGCACACAATGGCTTTCACCTTCTCTTTCACCAGGTCACCCAGGACGCTGTAGTCATTGCCTTTGTCCGTGCCGCCCACAATCCAGACGACCGGACGTTTCTGGCATTCCAGGGCGTACCAGGCGCTGTCCACGTTGGTGGCCTTGGAGTCGTTGATGTACAACACGTCCTTGATGCTGAGCACGGGCTCCAGGCGGTGTTCGATGGGCTGGAAGGTGGCCAGGGACTTGCGGATGACTTCGTTCTCGATACCGCTGACCTTGGCGGCCAGGGCGGCGGCCATGGAGTTGTAAATGTTGTGTTTGCCGCCCAGGGCCAGGTCCTGCAGGAAGATATCGGTTTCTTCCTTGTCATAGCGGAGGACCATCTTGTCATCCTTCAAGAAGGCACCCTGCTTCACTTCCTTCTCCTGGGAGAAGGGGAGCATCTTGCATCGAAGCACAATCTTGGACAAGTGTCCTACCGTTATTTCGTCGTCCGTATCGAAGATGAAGCAGTCGTCACTGCGGAGGTTCTGGGTAATCTTGAACTTGGCGGCCACGTAATTCTCCATTTTGTGGTCGTAACGGTCCAGGTGGTCCGGCGTGATATTGGTGATGATGGCAATGTCGGGCCGGAAGTCGTAAATGTCGTCCAGCTGGAAACTGCTGATTTCCAGGACGTAATAGTCAAAATGCTCCGTGGCTACCTGGTAGGCGTAGCTTTTCCCGATGTTACCGCCCAGTCCTACGTTGAGGCCGGCGTTCTGCAGCAGGTAGTAGATGAGCGACGTCGTGGTAGTTTTTCCGTTGGAGCCGGTGATGCATATTTTCTTTGCGCTGTCGTATCGGCCCGCAAATTCTATCTCGGACACCACCCGGATGCCTTTCTCACGGATTTTCTGTACCATGGGGACCGTTCCCGGGATGCCGGGGCTCTTCACCACCTCGTCGGCATTCAAGATGAGTTCCTCCGTGTGCTGCCCCTGCTCGAAGGGAATGTCCCATTTCTTGAGCTGGGCCACGTATTCCTCCTTGATCTGTCCCTTGTCGCTCAGGAACACGTCAAAACCTTTTACTTTTGCCAGAACAGCGGCGCCCACGCCACTCTCTGCACCTCCTAATACAACTACTCTTGCCATATCTTTTTCTTTTTGAGATTCCCGGTCAAACCGGAAATGACGTCATGGCCGGCCTGACCGGCCGTCTTTTATCTGATTTTAAGTAATGCCAACGTACTGACAGCCAAAATAATTCCTACAATCCAGAAGCGCACGGTGATTTTTGCTTCGTGCTGTGGCGGAACGGGTTTGGGGAAAATCACCGGTCCGTCCGGGGCCTTCTTGTCCTGATAATGGTGATGGAGCGGGGTCATGCTCCAGATGCGGGTCCCCACGCCTTTTTTCTTCTTGGTAAACTTGAAGTAGAAGCGCTGCAGAAGCACCGACAGGCTCTCGGCGAAAAACACCCCGCAGAGGAGGGGAATCAGCAGTTCCTTGCGCATGAGCACGGCGCTTACGCCGATGATGCCGCCTATAGCCAGACTGCCCGTGTCGCCCATGAACACCTGGGCGGGGAAGGAGTTGTACCACAGGAAGCCAATCAGGGCTCCCACGAAGGCGCTCATGAAGATGGCAATCTCTCCCGACCCCGGAATATACATGATATTGAGGAAGTTGGAGTCGATGAGGTTGCCGCCTAACCAGGCCATGACGCCCAGTACGACGCCCACGATGGCCGAGGTTCCTGCCGCTAAGCCGTCTAGACCGTCGGTCAGGTTGGTCCCGTTGGAGCAGGCAGTGATGACCAGGACAATCATGAGCACGTAAATGGCCCATTTGAAATACCATCCCCAGGCGCCTTTCACCGGCGACAGCCAGCGGTAGTCAAACTCGTGGTTCTTCACGAACGGGATGGTTGTTTTGGTGCTTTTCACCACATCTTCTTCCACGTAGCGGCCGCTGGTAACGGTGGTTTCCGTTTCCAGGGTATGTTCCACGCTGGTTTTCACGGCCACTTTTTCCCGGACAACGATGTTCGGACTCATCCAGACGGTAAGGCCGACTATGAGGCCCAGCAGCACCTGGCCGATGAGTTTCCCGTGCTCGGACATGCCTTCCTTGTTGTGCTTGAACACCTTGATATAGTCGTCGGCAAAACCCAGGGCACCGCACCAGAGGGTACTCAGGATGAGCAGATCCACGTAAATGTTGGTGAGGTCGCAGAACAGCAGGACGCCGCTCAGGATGGAGACGATGATGATGATGCCGCCCATGGTAGGGGTCCCTTTCTTCTGGATCTGTCCTTCCAGGCCCAGGTCGCGTACCGTCTCGCCAATCTGCAGCAGCTGCAGACGGCGGATGATGCTTTTTCCCGCCAGCATGGAAACCAGTACAGCCGTCACCGCCGCCAGCATGGCGCGGAACGACAGGTAATGCATGAGGCCGATTCCAGGGAAGTCCATCCCTGCGGATTCCAGATATTGGAACAGATGATAAATCATTGGGCAAGCAGTTTAAAGGTTTCAGCTACAATTTCTCTTTCGTCAAAATGGTTTTTGGTATGGCCTATAATCTGGTAGGTCTCGTGCCCCTTCCCGGCCAGCAGGATGGTGGCGCCTTCCGGGGCCGTAAGGATGGCCGTGCGGATGGCCTCACGACGGTCGGTGATGACCAGGGACTTGGCGCGTCCCTTGATGTCCAGGCCGGCGCGGATGTCGGCAATGATGGCCTCCGGTTCCTCCGTGCGGGGGTTGTCGGAGGTGATGATGATGCGGTCGGCTTTCTTCTGGGCCACCTGCGCCATCTCCGGACGTTTGGTCTTGTCGCGGTCTCCGCCGCAGCCGAAGAGGCAAATCAAGGGGCGTTCCGGGGCAATGTCCCGAAGCGTTTCCAGTACGTTTTCCAAGGCGTCGGGCGTGTGGGCATAGTCTATAATCACCGCCAGGTCCTTGGGACCGTTCAGGTTCTCCATGCGTCCGGGAGCGCTTTCCAGGCGGGAGAGGGCCACCAGCGTTTCCGTGGGCTCTGCGCCTAAGCACACAGCGGCGCTGTAAATGGCCAGCAGGTTGTAGGCGTTGTGGCGGCCGATGAGGCGGCACCAGGTCTCGGTCCCGTCTATCCTCAGCAGCATGCCGTCGAAGTTCTGTTCCAGGATGCGGGCCGTATGGTCCGCCAGGCCCTGTACGGCGTAGGTAACTACCTGTGCCTTGGTGTTTTGCACCATTACCTGACCATTGCGGTCATCGTCATTGACAAGGGCGATGGCGCTCTGGGGCAGCCGGTCAAAGAACAGCTTCTTGCAGCGGAGGTACTCGGCGAAGGTCTTGTGGTAGTCCAGGTGGTCGTGGGTGAGGTTGGAGAAGATGCCCAGCTTGAATTCCAGGCCTGTTACGCGGTCCTGTTCCACGCCGATTGAACTCACTTCCATGAAGCAGTATTCGCAGCCTTTTTCCACCATGCGGGAGAGCAGACTGTTCAGGGTGATGGGATCTACGGTGGTGTTTTCCGTCTCCAGGCGCTCGTCATCTACATAATTGGCGATGGTGGAGAGCAGGCCGCAGGAGTAGCCCAGGTTCCGGAACAGGTTGTACAGCAGCGTTACCGTGGTGGTTTTGCCGTTGGTCCCGGTGATGCCCACCAGGGTAAGCTGTCCGGACGGATGGCCGTAAAAGGCATCGGCCGCCAGGGCCATTGCCTGCCGGCTGCCGTCAACTACTGCGGCAGCGCCCTTTTCAAGGGCCTGCGGAATGTAGGCATGACCGTCGCTGGCATAGCCTTTCACGGCAAAGAACAGGCTGCCCGGCGTTACTTTCCGGGAGTCGCAGCACAGGCTGGTGATTTCCGTATCAGGATGGCCATGCAGGATGGTGGCATCGGTATCGCGTATGATTTCGCTCAGTTTCATTATTTCAGCGTCAGTTTTACAATTTGGTCGGTTTTGGCTTTGGTGCCGGGGGCGGGGGACTGCCCGGTGACGTGACCGCTCCCTTCGTAAAGGCAGCGCATGCCCAGCGATTCCAGGGCGTACAGGGCATCCTTGAGGCCGTATCCTTTCAAATCCGGCACAGTGCCGGGCTTCAGCTCAATGTCTTTCTCCATCTGCGGCAGTGCCACCGTGGGCTTGATGCTTGCATCCCATTCTCCGTCTAAGGCATAGAGCTTATCCACAATCTCGCGGACGGCCAGGGCCGGTTTGGTGCCGCCGTAGAAGTTCCGGTGGGACGGGTAGGAATAGACCGTCACCAGGATGGTATATTTGGGGGCGTCGGCAGGGAAGAACCCTACAAACGTGCCTTGGAATTTCTTCCTGCCATACTCGTCGCTGTAGGGGTCCCCGCTTTTGCCCTTTTCCTTGGGCGAGAGCACTACGCGGGCCGTCCCGGTTTTTCCTGCGACCGGCAGTTTGGCGTTCTTCAAGCGTGTGGCGGTACCTTCGTTCACCACGGAACGGAGGGCGCGCGTCACCGTATCGGCCGTTGCCTGGGAGCAGATGCTGCTGTTCAGGGCGCTGGGCTCGAAGCGTTTGAGCACTTTCCCGTCCTTTTCCACGCTTTCCACCAGATAGGGTTTCATCATGCGGCCCTTGTTGGCGATGCCATTGTAGAACGTAGCTATGTGAAGGGGCGTCACAGCCACGCTGTAGCCGTATGCCGTGGTTCCCAGGGTGGTCTTGGACCAGCCGGGCGTTCCGGGCCGGTTGATGACGGGCGTTCCCATGCCGGTGATGTCAAAGTCGAACGCTTCTCCAAAGCGGTAGGAGTAAAGGTGGTCGAACATCTCCTGCGGCTTTTTGCCGTAATAAGTCTCTGCCAGCCAGGTGAATACGTAGTTGGAGGAAATCTCGAAGCCGTGCATGACGCTGATGTCGCGCCGGCCGGTTTCCCGCTGGTAGTCAAGAATATGGACGTCCTGGTTATAGCCGCCCGGAACAAAGCCGTTGTTGGTGGGCAGCGTCTGATCCAACGTTTTTACGTAGCCGTCTTCCACCAGCGAAACCAGGGTGACCGTTTTCATGACGGAACCTTGTTCGCCCACTTCGCGCAGAATCAGGTTATCCCTTTCCCAAAGGACGGTTTGGGGCGTCTCGCCGCGGGAGAGGTTCACCATGGCCCGGATGGCGCCGGTCTTGGCTTCCATGATGATGCAGATACCGGCACGGACCTCGTCATCGGCCTGGATTTGGGCGCGGAGCGCTTTGTCGGCAATGTCCTGGAAGTCCACGTTGAGGGTGGTGCGGATGTCGTTGCCGTCCTCTACCTTTACCTGCGTGGAGTCCAGGTCGCGCACCCAGCGCTTGTTGTCCGTGACGCGGCGCCACTCGTAACCTTCCCGGCCGTGGAGCTCGCTGTCGAAGCTGGACTCCAGGCCAATCCGGTTCTGCTCTTTTACATAGCCGATGACACGGCGGGCGAGGGAGTCGTACGGGTAAATGCGCTCCTCATGCTTCTCCACAATGAAACCGCCGGTGTAAGGCCCTTCCTTGAACAGCGGGAAGGTTTTCACTTTCTCCAGGGTGCTCAGGTCCACGTTGCGCTGGATGCGCAGGTATTTGGCACCGCGTGCGCGTCCGTCCAGGATGGCTTTGGCATAGGCCTCGGCACTCTTGTCCCGGAACTCGTTGCTCAGGTACACGGACAGCTCGCGGGCCTTGGTCTGCCAGGCGCGTTCCAGGCTGTCTTTCCCGGTTTCCGCATAGTCGGCCTTGCGCACCGTGCAGTCCATATAGATATCATACAGCGGGGCCGATATGGCCAGCGGACGTCCGTCGGTGGCCAGGATTTTACCGCGTACAGGGTAGTCGATGTGCTTTTGCACGACCGGCCGGAAAAGGTTGATGACCTTTTCGTCCACGGTATAGGTGGCCTGGATGTGCATGATGCGCACCAGGATGGCTATCCCGAGGAAGAGGAACAGCATGGACAGGAAGAACATAACCACGTGGATTCGGTCGCGGTTTTCTATGGTGTCCTGTATTTCGCTCTGTTTGCGGCTCATTTTCTCTTAATCACGGTGGCGGGTTCCTGCGGCAGGGTCAGGTTCACGCCCAGTTCTTTCAAACGGGTCTCGGCGGCCGATGCGCTGTGCAGTTTCACCAAAGCGGCTTCTTTCTCTGCATGGTGGATGCGCAGCTGGTCAATCGCGGCCTGGTTGTCCCCGGCTTTGGTGAGCGTCTTGTCCACCTGCAGGCTCAGCAGGATGGTCACCCACATCAGCAGGAACAGGTACATGATGTGCATGTAATATTTGTCGGCGCGGATACGGAGCAGGAACTCGCCGTTTCTCAGGGCGCGGAAGGCATTTTTGACGCCTTCCCAAAGGGTACTCAGGTTCATAGGTCGCTCCTCCTTTCCGCGATGCGGAGCTTCGCGCTGCGGGCGCGGGTATTCCGCTGAATTTCACTTTCCTGCGGGACGATGGGTTTGCGGTTCACGGCCTCCAGGGGGGTATCCATGCGTCCGAATGCGTCCTTGCGCTGCTGCCCGTCCACATCGCCCGTCTTGATGAAGTTTTTCACCATGCGGTCTTCCAGGCTGTGGTAGGTGATGACCACCAGCCTTCCGCCCGGTTTCAGGCTGCGGGTGGCGCCGTCCAGGAATTTCTCCAGGGCGCGCATTTCCTGGTTCACCTCAATGCGGAGGGCCTGATATACCTTGGCCAGCACCTTGTGCTCCGCATTTTTGGGCAGCATTCTGGCAATGGCGCGGTCCAAGTCGCCGGTGGTGTGGAGCGCCGCCTGGGTGCGGGCCGTCACAATGAGGCGGGCCATGTTACGGGCGCCGTCCACCTCGCCGTACAGGCGCAGGATGCGTTCCAGCTCTGCCTCTCCGTAGCTGTTCACCACTTCCTCCGCCGTCAGACGGGCCTGCTGGTTCATGCGCATGTCCAGCGGCGCTTCCTCGAAGCGGAAGCTGAATCCGCGGCCGGCCGTGTCGAACTGGTGGCTGGATACACCCAGGTCTGCCAGTACGCCATCGAAGATGGCCGGCCCTTCCTTGTCACCCCGAGCGAAGTCGAGGGATCTCCTCAATTCCTCCGCATAGTTCTCAATGAAGCGGAAGTTGTTGTGAATCAGCGTAAGCCGCGCGTCCTTGGGCGCGTTGGCCAGGGCTTCAGCGTCACGATCGAAAGCGATGAGCTTTCCGCCATCATGTAAGCGTGAAAGTATGGCAGCGGTGTGCCCACCGCCTCCGAAAGTGGCATCTGCATATATTCCATCGGGGTTTGTGACCAACGCGGAAACACTTTCCGCAAGGAGCACAGGGATATGATAGTCTGACATTCCGGCTTCCTCCTTATTTGTTCCTGGAGGATAGCTCTGAAGCGGTCTTTTTGAACTTTTCATCGCTCAGAAGACTGGCCTTGCGCGTCTCCGGATTCCAAATCTGGAGCTTGTAGCCCACGCCGCCGAACACTACCTCTTTGGTAATTCCTGCACTTTCAAGCAGCTCTGACGGGATGTTCAGCCGGCCCAGTTTTCCGTCCGGAACCAGGGTGTAAACGCCGTCATTGTACTTGGTCCAAAAGTCAGCGTCCTCCGTATTGAGTTCCGGGTCGATTCCGCTCAGCACTTTCTCGCTCCGGGTCTCCCATTCTTCTGCGGAGAACAGGTCGATGCAGCACTGCTGAACGTTCTTCTTTACGATGAGGGTCATGTTCTCGGAACCGCCGCGCACCATGGCGTCACGGAAGGCGGCAGGGAGCACTACGCGCCCCTTGTCGTCCACTTTTCCATTGGCTGTTCCGTAAAATCTGACCATCGTTAAACTTAATACTTTCACGCTTGGATACAAAGGTAGCAAAACTTTTCCATTTTATTACACAATTTTCCAAAATTTTCCACAATTTTTTGAGAAGGAAGTGCGAAACCCCTTTCTCGTCCTCAAAAAGCGCTCAAAATGAGGACGATACGGGCAAAACAGGCTTGTCATCCTTGAAACAGGTCGTTTTCAAGGATGAGAGGGGATGTAACGGGAAATGGAATTAAAGTTCCCTGCGGAGGCGGGCTTTGGGAATGTCCAGGAGGGCCCTGTACTTGGCGATGGTGCGGCGGGCCACCTTGTAGCCCTTGGCGGCCAGCCCGTCCACCAGTTCGTCGTCTGTAAGCGGATTGTGCTTGTCTTCTCCGTCCACCATTTCGCGCAGGGCCTTTTTGATTTCGCGGGTGGAAACTTCCTCACCGTCACTGTTTTCGAGGCCTTCGGAGAAGAAGTATTTAAGCGGGAAAATGCCAAAGTGGGTTTCAATCCACTTGCTGTTCACCACGCGGGAGATGGTGGAAATGTCAAAGCCGGTGATTTCCGCAATGTCCTTGAGGACCATGGGCCGTAAGGAGCTCTCATCTCCGTCGATGAAATAGTCGTGCTGATAGTCGATGATGGCCCGCATGGTGCTCTCCAATGTGTTCTGACGCTGGCGCAGGGCCTCGATGAACCACTTGGCGGAGTCTATCTTCTGCTTCACGAAGCTGGCGGCGTCTTTGTCGGCCTTGTTGTCCGACAGGCGGCCGGTCTCCATAATCTCCGAATATTTCTGGTTGATGCGCAGTTCCGGGATACTGAAGCGCGGCATGCTCAGCAGCAGCTGGCCGTTTTCATAGTCCAGGCGGAAGTCCGGTACCACCTGCTGGGCCTGGTCGTTGTAGGAGTCGTCTATCTGGCCGCCGGGAGAGGGATTCAGGCGGCGGATTTCTTCCAGCACCGCCTTCATCTCATCCTCATTCAGGTGCAGCCGGCTCATGATTTTGGAGAAATGCCGGTTCTTGAAGGCATCGAACTGGTCCCGGAGCACCCGGATGGCATTGTCGATGGACGGCGTACGCTTCTTGTCTTCCAGTTGAAGGAGAAGACATTCCCGAAGGTCTCGTGCCCCCACTCCGGAGGGCTCGAATTCCTGGATTACCTTGAGCATCTGTTCCACCTCTTCCGCGGTGGATTCCACGCCGGCGCGGAATGCCAGGTCATCCACCAGCGATTCAATGTCGCGGCGCAGGTAGCCGTCGTCGTCCAGGGAACCGATGATAAAGGAGGCTACCGAGCGCTGGTGCTCCGTGAGATTGCGGTATCCCAGCTGCTCCAGGAGGCTTTGGGTGAAACTCTGCTTGACGGAGAAGGTGTTGTATTCCGGGCGTTCGTCTTTGCCCCAGTTATTCACATGGAGGTTGTAGGACGGGATGTCATCGTCCTGCGGTCCGTAGTTCTCCTCCAGGGAGCCGCCGCTCTGCTCTTTTTCTTCCACCTCGGAAATGGACACGTCGCGGGGTTCGTCTTCGCCTTTCTGCGGGTTGTCGTCAATGACGGGATTGTCGTTCAGTACCTCCCGGACATGCTGCTCCAGGGCCTGCACCGGCATCTCTATCAGTTTGATGGTCTGAATCTGAAGCGGTGACAGCTTTTGCTGCATCTTCTGCTCGAGTCCCTGTTTGATGGCAGCCATGGCTTAGCGGGGGTAATTGATACTTTCCTTGATAATGAAGGCGGTGGGGTACGTTCCCTTGAGGGCGTTGTAAATGCGCAGCGCCTCGTCCTTGGTACGGAAATCGCCGATGCTCACTTTGTAGTTGGGGCTTTCGAACGAGCGGTACACCAATACTTCCGGGAACTGTTTCTTGAGCAGTTGCTCAACGGCCTGGCTCTTGTCGCGGGCCTGCGGTCCATTGTCGTAAAAAACGCGGATACGATACCCGGAAATGGGTTTTTCCGCATTGTCTAACACATAGTTTTGCAACGCCTGGTGTACGGGGGTGGTCTGGTCCACCGAAACGCCGGGCCCCAGCAGGGTGAGAATGTCTTTCCCAACCAGGGTGGAGTCCACAGGGGCCACACGGGTGGTGTCCTGCGCCCAGGCCATGCCTGCGTGCATCAGGAGGACGGACAATATGATGAAGAAACGTTTCATTGTTTACTTGGTAAATCGGGAAATATCCAGGTTCTTAAAATGGTAGGGAGCCTTGAGGAGGCCGTTTTTCCTGAGGGCGGCCTGAATGTCAACATCGGCCGTGAGCCCATGCAGGGAACCTTTGGAGGCAATGACCAGCACTTCCAGGATGGAAACACCGTCCGCGAGGGTAACGGTGCAGGGCAGTTCATAGACCTGATTGCTCTTCCCTTCCAATTCCATGCCGCCCGTGATAAAATGGGCGATATCCTTGTCCTGATACCGGATGACGCCGGAGATGTCCTGTACGGCAAAACTCCGGGCGGGATTGTCTATCCCCAGCAGTAACTTGGCGTCCACCGAGCGTATGGAGGTGGGAACGACATACGCAATCCCTACGGACGAAATGGAGATGTCTTTCACCTTGGAAACGCCGCAGCTGCACAGCATGAGGGCTGCGGCAAAAACAAGACCGATATGTTTAAACCGTTTCACGGACACAAAGGTAATGAAAATTTTCTATTTGCAGATAAGGGTGGCGGAGGTGCTGTCCACAACCGTGACGGTGGTATAGGTGCCGGCTTTTCTGCCTTCTGCGGGAAAGACGCACATCATGTTGTTGGAGGCACGTCCGCACAGCTGTGCCGGATCCCGTTTGGAAGGCCCTTCAATAAGCACTTCCACTTCCTTGCCTATCATGGCACGGTAGCGTTCCAGGGATTTCCGGTTCTGCAGGGCGATGATATCGTTCAGGCGCCGGTTCTTGACATCTGCAGGGACATCGTCCTGCATGGTGCGGTTGGCCAGGGTGCCGGGACGGTCCGAGTAGGCGAACATGAAGGCCCAGTCGAAGCCCACCTGCTCCATGAGGCTGAGGGTCTGGGCATGGTCCTCCTCCGTCTCCGAGCAGAACCCTGCGATGACGTCCGTCGTGAGGCCGCAGTCCGGCATTACGCTGCGGATTTTGGCCACCCGCTCCAGGTACCATTCACGGTCATATTTGCGGCGCATCTTGTCCAGCATCCGTGAACTGCCGCTCTGGACGGGCAGGTGGATGTGGTGGCAGATATTGGGATGGGCGGCCATGGTGTAAATGACCTCGTCGCTGATGTCCTTGGGGTGGGACGTGGCAAAACGTACGCGCAGGTCCGGCGCCACGGCGGCCACCTGTTCCAGCAGGCCGGCGAAGTTCACGCTTTCCGTTTCACTCTTCCACAGGTAGCTGTCCACGTTCTGCCCCAGCAGCGTCACTTCCCGGTAGCCTTTCCGGTACACGTCGCAGGCCTCCCGGACAATGGAATGGGCGTCACGGGAACGTTCCGCGCCCCGGGTGTAAGGCACTACGCAATAGGAGCATACGTTGTTGCACCCGCGCATGATGGATATAAAGGCCGATATGCCGTTCTTGTCCGTGCGTACCGGCGTAATGTCCGCGTAGGTCTCGTCACGGGAAAGAAGGACGTCGATTTGTGGGTGTTCCGGGGAGATGGCCTCTAACAGGCGGGGGAGGGAACGGTAGGCGTCCGGCCCCACCACCAGGTCCACCTTGCGGGTGTCCAACAGTTTGTCTTTCAGGCGTTCCGCCATGCAGCCCACAATGCCCACCAGGGTGCCGGGGCGGGTTTTCCGCTGCTGCTGGAACACGTCTATGCGGCCCCAGATGCGCTGCTCCGCGTTGTCGCGGATGGAGCAGGTGTTGGCCATGATTAGGTCTGCCTCCTCCATTTGCTCCGTGCGGGCGTATCCCGCCCGGGCCAGGATGGAAAAAATAACTTCGGTGTCATTGACATTCATCTGACACCCGTAGGTCTCGATATACGCTTTCTTCATCGTTTTCCTCCATAGGCAAGGTCGCC
The DNA here is from genome assembly GCA_002371115.1 of Bacteroidales bacterium UBA3764. Taxonomy (GTDB): domain Bacteria; phylum Bacteroidota; class Bacteroidia; order Bacteroidales; family UBA932; genus Cryptobacteroides. The sequence continues at coordinate 3,096 of DFFY01000083.1, read as the reverse complement.
GGCGTCTCCCAGACCGGGGATAATGTAATTGTGGCTGGTGAGTTCTTCGTCGATGGCGGCCACCCAAAGGGTGTATTTGTTGTCCAGTTTCTGCTGCAGCTGGTCCACGGCGTAGCGGCTGGCCACCGGGCAGACCATATGGATGACTGCGGCTTCACCGCCCTCTTCCTCCAGTTTTAGCAGTGCGCTCTCCATGGAGGCGCCGGTGGCCAGCATGGGGTCTGCTACAATGAGGGTTTTCCCTTCCAGGGACGGACAGGTGCAATAGTCGGCAAAGACCTTGAAGTAGTCTCCCTTTCCGGACTTGCGGAAGGTGGAAAGGAAGGCGCTTTCCGCATGGTCGAACACACGCAGCAGGCCATTCTGCAGCGGCAGGCCTGCCCGGAGGATGGCGGCTGCCACCAGCTGGGTGTCCGGGGTGGAAACCCGGGCCACGGCCAGGGGCGTGGTGACATCCTTTTCCGAATAGTCCAGCGTCCGGGAAATTTCATAGCCGAACACGCAGCCTACGCGTTCCAGGTTGGTGCGGAAACGCATGCTGTCCTTCTGGATGCGTGCGTCGCGGATTTCTGCCACATAAGTGTTCAGAATGGTGTTCTTTTCTCCAAGGTTTATGACTTTCATACGCTTGCAGTTTTTCTGGTGCAACTACAAAGATAGCAATAATTTTGGATACGGCAGCATTATCTCGACCTGCCAATCCTTTCCTCGTTGAAGGAGTAGAAGGCATCCTCGGCAATTACCACGTGGTCCGCCAGGCGGATTTCCACGGCGGAGAGCGCCTTGCGGAGCACCTCCGTCTGGTAAATGTCCGCCTGTCCGGGGCGGGGGGATCCGGAAGGGTGGTTGTGCACCAGGATTACATAGGAACATTGTTTTTCGATGGCCTTGCGGAGAATGCGTCCGGTGTCGATGAGCGTGCTTTCCAAGGACCCGGAAGTAATCATTTCCTTGCCTATAAGGTAGTTGGCCCGGTTCAGGTACAGCACCCAGCATTCCTCGTGGTCCAGGTTCTTGAGCTGGGGCAGCATGAGCTGATAGACCAGCTCCGGGGAAGTGATGGAACGCTTGTCCACGATGGCCAGCTCCTCGAAGGCGCGCCGTCCCAATTCCAGGGCGGCGGCGATGGTGACGGCGCGGGCCTCTCCCACGCCTTTGTGGCTCACCAGTCTTTCCAGGGGCATGGCGCCCAGCAGGCTTACGCGTCCGCCCGCGCTCACCATGAGCTCCTGGGCTACGTCAATCACACTCCGTCCGCCGGTCCCGCTGCCCAGCAGGATGGCCAGCAAGTCGGCATTGGAAAGGGCCTTTGCGCCGCGTTGGCGCATCTTCTCCCGGGGCCGCTCATCCGGGCACATGTCCAAAATTTTCATGCCGCAAGGATACGACATAAAAATGAAAAACAACGCAATCGTAAAAAAGATTGTGTTGTTTCACATGATTTTTTGCTGTTTCTACCGATTTTTATTGTAAAAAAGCAACGATTTCGCCTTTTTGAACGGCCTCTCCCTGCTGGCCCAGTACGGCCACAAACTGTCCGTCCACGGCGGCAACCAGGTCTTCGATACCATAATACGTCTGCACGTGGCCCACCACCTCGCCGGCTTTCACCTGCTTGCCCACCACGGGCGCCTTGGAGGCATCGTCCACGTCCACTTCCCAGAGCAACTGGCCCTTGACGGGGCTCTGCACGGGCGTGGCCTTGGGATAGCGGGCGATATAGTCCTCTATACTGAACTTGGGCATTTCCACCACCGGGCGTTCCACTACGATGGGGGCGCCGGCCTTGGCCTTGAGCTCTTCCAGTTCCTTGTTGAAGCGTTCTTTGGCAATGCCGCTGCGGTAGTCGCGGTATTGGCGCTCATGCATGGCCAGCTCGAAGAGTTCTTCGTCGTCCTCGCCGTAGTCCCAGCCTTCCTCGTCCATCATCTTGCGGAACTTGGGCAGCTCGTCCGGGTAGTTGTCCTGCGGATTGCCGGTGGTGAATTCCAGGCCCTTTTCCTTGGCCAGGGCTACGATTTCCGGCGCCAGTTCTCCGGGCAGTTTGCCCATGTGTCCCAGGATCATGCCCCAGGTATCCTTGTCGATAGTGGTCCAGCGCGGCTTGTCATTGAGCATGTTGAACAGGTTCATCAGGGCGGTGTTCTTCACATACTGGCTGAACGGCGTCACCAGCGGCGGGTAACCCAGGCGCGGCCATACGTATTCCACTTCCTCGAAGAGTTTCACCATGAGGGTGTCCAGGCTTATTTCCGGGCGGCCGTGGGCGCGCTGGGCGGCGTTGATGGCGCCCTGGAAGCCTTTCAGGTCCGCCATCATGGAGCCCATCATGCCGCCGGGCAGGCCGCAGCCCACCAGCAGGGAGGTCATGTGCTTGTTGGAAGGATTAATCCAGTATCCCAGGAAATCATCGATGAATTTTTGCGTAAGGCGGCGCACTTCCATGTAGGCATCCATGTTCAGGTCCTTCACTAGGAAGCCGTCGCAGCGGAGCATTTCACGGATGGTGATGACGTCCGGATGCACCTTGCCCCAGGAGAGGGGCTCTACGGCCACGTCCAGGTAGTCTGCACCGGCGCGGGCCACTTCCAGCATGGAGGCCACCGAGAAGCCGGGACCCGTGTGGCCGTGGTATTGCACCTTGATGTGCGGATATTTCTTCTTGATGTCGGTCACCAGCTCTCCCAGCAGGTTGGGACGGCCGATGCCGGCCATGTCCTTGAGGCAAATCTCATCGGCCCCGTATTCCACCACCTTATCTACTATATCCATATAATAAGCGACGGTGTGTACGGGGGAGTAGGTGATGGACAGGGCCACCTGTGAAATCATACCGCCTTTTTTGGCGCCGATGACGGAACCCTTCAGGTTGCGGTGGTCGTTGAGGCCGCAGAAGGAACGGGCAATGTCCGTCCCCTGTTTTTTCTTCACCTTGAACATGAGTTCGCGCACGTCCAGCGGAACCGGATTCATGCGCAGGGCGTTGAGGCCGCGTTCCAGCATGTGGGTCTGGATGCCGGCCTTGTGGAACGGAGCCGTCCAGGCGCGTACGGCCTTGTTGGGGTTCTCGCCAAACAGGAGGTTCACCTGCTCGAA
>DFFY01000003.1 GCA_002371115.1 Bacteroidales bacterium UBA3764 | reverse complement strand
TTCCCAGCACCACTAAAATGTGCCTCAGACGATAGTCTGGGGCACATTTCTTATATACCACTCACCACAAAGCCCAAATGTCCCGTCCCAATTAAGGGGCGGGACAGGTGGGATACCTTGGAGATTTCAGAGGTCATGGTTTCAACGATTAAGTGGTCGTTCGAGATGTTGCGAGAGCGTTTTACCATTTGAGGCAGCCAAGGGGGATGATTTTCACGCCGTCCTGACGGGTGTAGGCCATGGTGCCGCCGGTGAGGACGATGAGGTGGTCGGGCTCGCGGATGGGGACCTGCTTTTCGGTGAGGTTGTGCTCGCGGATGAGGCGGACGATTTCGGTGAGGTGTGCGGCGCCTTCTTCTATCTCCTGACTGCCGAGCTTACACTCTACGAGGGCGTAGCGGCCGTCGCCGAGGTGGAGGACCAGGTCGGATTCCAGGCCGTAACGGTCGTGGTAGTACGACAGTTTGCCGCCGAGGTTCTGGGAGTAGGCCCGGAGGTCCCTGGCACACATATTCTCGAAGATGAAGCCGAAGGTCTTGAGCTGGGTCTGCAGGGATTCGGGAGTGGCGCCCAGGGCTGCTACGGCGATGGACGGGTCTGTGAATTCCCGCTTGAGACCGCTTCGGATGGCGCTCTTGCTTCGGATGGGCGGGCACCAGGCCTCCAGGTCGTCGATGACGAAGAGTTTGATGAATGCACCCACGTAGTCATCGAAGGTATCCATGGAGAGGTCATATTCCTCCGAGGCCACAAGGTCGGCGCGCATGGTGGATTTCTTGGCGAGCGTTGCGATGTTTCTAGCCCAGGCACGTAGAATCATCCGGGCAGTGCGCTCGTCGCGCTGGACGCCGTCCACGCGGGAAATATCGTCCGTGCAAAGGGTGTTGACGTATTCCGTTGCCGTGAGAAGCTTGGCCTTGGGTGTACGGGCATACAGGGATGCGGGCCAGCCGCCGCGACAGGCCAGGAAGATGAGATCCTCCACAGAAAGCGGCGAGCGGGCACCGTCGATGGAATAGTCCGGATTGTAGAAGATTTCCCGCAGAGAGACCTCTCCGCTGGATTCCTTGGACTCCCAGAGGCTCATCGGATACATCTTCATCTTGGCGATGCGGCCGTTACCGCTGTGCTTGATCTTCTTCTTGTCAACGACGGTGGAGCCTGTGAGGATGTAGAGCCCTACGTCGGACCGGTTGTCCACGGTGTCACGGACGGCATCCCACAGGTTGGGGGCATCCTGCCATTCGTCGATAAGCCGCGGATTCTCCCCGCGCAGCAGCAGCGACGGCTTGGTGGCTGCAGTGGCCAGGTACTCAGCCGCGTTATCAGTATCCTGCATCTTGATGATGCTCTTTGCCTGCTGCGAGGCGGTAGTAGTTTTACCGCACCATTTGGGCCCTTCCAGGAGCACGGCTCCAAAGGCATCCAGACGGTCCGACAGCATCACATCGGCAGCTCTCTCGAGATAATTCATATCAAATCAAGTTTATTCCGGACGTAAAGATACACTTCTTTTCCCGAACCACCAAGCATAACCGGAACTTTTGCGGCAAATCAAGCGGTGTTTTTGTGGTAAATCAAGCGGAACTTTTGCGCCAGAACACAGCACTCCCTGCACTGGCGGATTCGGTGATGATTTGATCGATGCATGGCTTTGGATTTATAGTCAGAATGGCCCGTGAATTTCATTACGACATAAACCCGAAAGTTTTTGTCCGACTTTCGGGGTTCGCGTCATCAACACTTGTGTGTCATCCAACAGCGTGCTGAAAAGGCCGCTCCCGCGGGAGGATTCATATAGCGGAAGTCCAAGGAAACGGACCTTCCTATAGTACAGGTTCATTTCGTCCGGAAAACTGCCGTCGGAACTCCGATCTGACTCGCTGGTAGAGATACGCAGGCTATAAAGAATATCCGTGGCGCCGGAGGAAACAGGCACAGAGACAAGTGCAATGGACTTCGCAGCCGACGTGAAAGTGGATTTCAACTGGCTGGAAAGGGTGAACTTTCGGGCGTTTTCAAATACCGGCTTCATGACGACACCCTTGTTTGAAACTGCCCGGAAGTCACCGGCCTTGCAGGAAATCTCTTCGCTGGATACAGTCTTGACCGGATGATATTCACCCATTTTGAAAGAGATGTCAACCGAGGCATATTGCGTTTTGCCAGGTACAATCTCAACCAGATAGATTCCCTTGTTTGTCACAACAAGCGAATCGGCCACCTTCGTTTTCTGGGGATAAGTCTTCAAGGTTTGGCGGACATCGGCATTATACCGTTTGACTGTTCCGGGATTTTGCAGGCCGATGCTGTAGTAGAGGACATCACCTCTTTCCAGATAGACAGGATAGGCCGATACCCCCTCCAGCAGGCAGTCCGGATGTTATGGGCGGAGCGCAGCGGAGAACATAACTGACAGACGAGCAAATACTTTTTTCTTATCGGCCTTGAAAGAAAAAGCCGATGGAACAAAGCACCATCGGCTTTTAGCATCGGCCCTACTTAATCCGGAACTGCCAGTTGAAAGGGCATTTTGCGACTCGGCCTTTTCGAGTAGAGAAAGTGTCCATTCCATCGGGGTCTGGTTCCCATCTGTCTGGCTCTCCTTGGACTTGGCGATATTTGGGGACATTCCTGCGCCACTTCCGTTCGACCTCTACGGCCTCTATCCCATCACACCACTCAATCCAATCGGCCTTATCGAGTGTAATTCCGTTTAGGAGCATATCGTCATATATCTCGGTGGAATTGACTACCTTGACTGTCTTGCCGCATTCATAGGTGACCTTATACTCACGGATTAGGAATGAGGCACGGTAGCGTTCCTTTGCATTCTCAAAGGTGACATCAATGCCGGATGTGTGTGGATTCAGGCTTCCAATTGGGTAATAAGGAAGACCTTCAATACCCCTGTCCTTGAAGTAATTCTCCTTTGTCCAGACTTTCCGGTCATTCGTGTGATACATGATGGGGTCTTTGAAACGGCCTTCGCCTTCTTCATGGTAGTACAACTCAATGGCGGTAGGTTGGATAGTCCGGACTACTGGCTTACCTGCCTCGTTATTTGTAACCTTGAAATGACCTGAAAGAATCCTCTCAGCGCATGGTTCAAAACACATGGCAATGGCCTCTGAGAACTGCATTCTCCTGTCTCCTGCGGGGAACTGATTATGGTGTATATCCCATTGATGTTCAAACAGCTTTAGAATTGAAATCAGACCTTCAAAATTTTTCATGATATAGTTGTATTCTTATTATGCTTCTTCTTTTGCCCACTCGTAAACATCGGCAAGGACATTCCATGTCACGCAATGGAGGGCACCGCCATCCCTGGCCAGCTCTTCACATCCTTGCACCTGGATGAC